>NZ_JBMQUD010000121.1:0-39015 GCF_057359045.1 Adhaeribacter sp. | reverse complement strand
GAGCCAATGCCAATCGCCAAAAGACGACTACAACCCCGAAAAAGACGTAACTTTTTACAACGAGCAACCCGATACTTATTTTAAAATGCAAGCCGGTCAGTTTGCCATCTTTTACCCCGAAGATGTGCACGCGCCTTTAATTGGCGAGGGCCAGTTTAAGAAATTAGTGGTAAAAGTAAAATTATAGCTAGCCGGTGGAGCTAATGAAATAGTATAAGTGCAACAATACAGAATATTCGCAAGTGGCGCTTTAGCTATTGTTTTCGCTTGTTAATTTTCTGCTCGATATGTTATGCGTAGCGCTCTACGCATAACATATCGAGCAGAAAAATATTGAGTATAAACTTTTAAATTTTCCCTTTTTTACTTTCATCCTTCTACCTTATTTCTACTTCTTCTTTTCTCTGATTCGGGCCACCGTTAACTTGTCTTGCCCGGTAGCATCACCCATTTCCTGTAGTTTGCCAAAGGCGGCGGCGGTGGCAAAATCTAATAATTTCTGGGATGCATGGTGGTTATAAAAGCCATAAATTAAGCCGGCCATAAAGCAATCGCCGCTGCCCGAGCGGTCCACAGCTCCCTTTGTCCGGAATTCCGGCGAGACAAAAAACTGGTCTTTCCGGTACAAAGTGGTGTAATACAATAAATCTGACGCCGGATTATCGAACCGGAAGGTATTAGCCACTACCTGACACTGCGGAAATTTCTTTAATATTTCTTTAGAAGTGGCCTCGGCATGTTCCAGGTAAGCTTGTTTGCTATTCTTTTCGCTGATTTGTTCATCTAAATGGGTACCCAACATGGTATGGGCGCTCCAGATATTGCCCATAACCACATCGCAATATTTTACCAGTCCCGGCATTACATCAATGGGTTGCTGGCCGTATTGCCACAACCGCGACCGGTAATTTAAATCTACAGAAATGGTAATTTTTTTCCGGGAAGCAGCCTCCAAAGCCTCCAGGCAAACATCGGCTACGTTCTGGTTTAAAGCCGGACTAATAGCCGAAAAGTTAAACCAGGTAACATTTGTAAATATTTTATCCCAATCTAAAACGCCCCGCTTTAACTGCGAAAAAGAAGAATAATCGCGGTCGTAAACCACATTGCCTTTTAAATCAGATCCCGAATCTAAATAATATACCCCAATGCGGTTGCCGCCCATTACTACGGAGGTAGTATCTATGCCCCGCGATTCTAAATATTGCCTTACGTGGCGCGACATAAAATTATCCGGAAGCACCGTACTATATTTTACCGGCACCTCCCACCCCGCCAGCGCAGTAGCTACATTGGCCTCGGCGCCGCCTACATATAACTCCATGGGGTTCTCGGCAATATCTTCATCTCCTGCCGGCGATATACGCAGCAACAATTCGCCAAAGCTTAATACTTTTTTCATATACACTAATACTGGTTTGGGATAATGGAGTTGAAATAAAAATGCCTGCTTATAAAAACAGGCATTTATATATGGGTAAAAAAAGACTGAAAACGATTTATTTAAAATTGAAGTAGTTTTTAGCGTTGTTATAACAAATATCCTGCACCACTTTACCAATCCATTCAATATCGTTGGGCAACTCGCCGTTTTCTATATCATCGCCAAATAAATTACACAAAATTCGCCGGAAATACTCGTGGCGCGGGAACGACAGGAAGCTGCGCGAATCGGTGAGCATACCCACAAAGCGGCTGAGCAGCCCCATGTTAGAGAGGGTGTTCATTTGCTTAATCATGCCGTCTTTCTGATCCAGGAACCACCAACCGGAACCCCATTGAATTTTACCGGCAATAGAACCATCGTTAAAGTTACCAATCATGGTCGCCATCAATTCGTTGTCGGCGGGGTTCAGGTTGTAAATAATGGTTTTGGTTAACTGATTCTCGTTGTCGAGGCGGCGCAAAAACTTAGATAAGGCGCGGGCCTGGCTAAAATCACCAATAGAATCCCAACCGGTATCGGGGCCCAGTTCGCGTAAGCGGCGCGAATTGTTGTTGCGTAACGCTCCTAAATGGTACTGCTGCACCCAACCTTTTTCGTTGTCCCATAAAGCAAACTGAAACAACATCGCCGATTTAAACTTCAGGTTTTCTTCGGCGGAAAGCACCTGGCGGCTTCTGATTTTATCAAATATTGCGCGGATTTCGGCATCGGTATAATCTTCGGCGTACATTTCTTCCAGGCCATGATCCGATACTGAACAGCCATTCTGGGCAAAATAATCGTGGCGTTTTTTTAAGGCCGCTAAATAATCGTCGTAAGAGCTAATGGTTACATCGGCCACTTCTTCGAGTTTCTGAATATACGCATTCAGAGCTTCCAGATCGTCGGCGTTCATGGCTTTGTCGGGGCGGAAAGCCGGCAATACTTTTATTTCAAAGCCATCTTGTTTTATTTGCTGGTGATGCTCCAGGGAATCGAGCGGGTCGTCGGTGGTGCACACCGTAACCACGTTCATTTTGCGGAGCAGGTTACGCACCGAATATTCCGGGGTTTGCAGCTTAGCCGTACAGGCATCGTAAATTTCGCGGGCATTTTTCTCCGACAGCACCTCGTGCACATCAAAATACCGCTGCAGCTCTAAATGTGTCCAGTGGTAAAGTGGGTTACGCATGGTGTAAGGTACCGTGGCCGCCCATTTTTCAAATTTTTCAAAATCGCTCTTATCTCCGGTAGCATACGCCTCGTCGATGCCGTTGGTGCGCATGGCCCGCCATTTGTAATGGTCGCCGTATAACCATACCTGCGTTAAATTCTGGAACTGCATATCGCGGGCAATTTGCTCGGGCGGTAAATGATTGTGGTAATCAATTATCGGCATTTCCTTCGCAAACTCGTGGTAAAGTTGCTGGGCGGTGCGGGTATGCAACAAGAAGTTCTCGTCGAGAAATGGTTTAATGCTACTTTTTACTTTTTCCTGATTTTCTAAGAGCATGGGGGTATAGAGCTTGAGGTTCGTCTTCCGTTTAAATTCAATATTTTCTACAGCGAAACGCCGCGTTTCCAGGGAATAAAATCGTCTTGGCCGTGCCGTACAGCGCTTACTTCTATTTCGCCGCTGGCTACACCAATTACGTATTCCAGAATCCGCTCACCGGCTTCTTCTATGGTTTCTTCGCCTTCTATAATGGTACCGGTATTAATATCAATAATATCGCGCATGCGGTTAAACAAAGTAGTATTGCTCGCTATTTTTACTACCGGCGCAATCGGGTTGCCGGTAGGCGTACCCAAACCAGTGGTAAATAATACCACGTTGGCTCCGGAAGCCACCTCGGCAGTAGTAGATTCTACGTCGTTACCGGGCGTACAAAGTAAATTTAAACCGGGTTTGGTTACTTTTTCGGGATAATCCAAAACTTCTACCACCGGGCTGGTACCGCCTTTTTTTGCCGCACCCGCCGATTTAATGGCATCGGTAATTAAGCCGTCTTTAATATTTCCCGGTGAAGGATTCATATCGAAACCAGAACCAACCGCCAAAGCCCGCTGGTTGTAGGTGCGCATTAAAGCAGAGAACCGCTCGGCTTGGTCTATCTCCAGGCACCGGTCGCTCAGGTTTTGCTCTACGCCACACAATTCCGGAAATTCCGCCAAAATAACTGATCCGCCCAAAGCCACTAGTAAATCCGAAGTATAACCAATAGCCGGGTTAGCCGAAATACCAGAAAATCCATCGGAACCACCACACTCTAAGCCAATGCAAATTTTACTTAAAGGCGCCGGCTGGCGTTCGTTCTGGTTGGCCAATACCAAACCGGCAAAAGTTTGTTTTATAGCCAACGCTAGTAAATCGGCTTCGGTGCCTACTTTTTGTTGCTCCAAAATATACAAAGGTTTATCGAAATTCGGAATCCGTTTCCGGATTTCGTCTTCCAGTACATTTACTTGGGCATTCTGGCAACCCAAACTCAAAACAGTAGCGCCCGCCACATTCGGGTGGGTAATATAACCGGCCAGCAAACCGCATAAAGCCATGGCATCCTGGCGGGTGCCCCCGCAACCACCTTCGTGGGTCAGGAACTTAATACCGTCTACGTTCGGGAACAGTCTTTCCGATTTTTCAACTTTTTCTTCAACGTAAATTTCGGCTTGCAGCAAAGCATCCACACTGCTGCCGGCTTTATACATATCAATCAGTTTTTTTGCCTGGTTCTGGTAAGCCCGTTTACGACCGTAACCCAGAGGTGCCACCAACGATTCCTGCAAAACTTCCAGGTTGCGGTTTTCGCAAAATACCATGGGTACTACTAACCAATAGTTGGCGGTACCTACGCTTCCATCGGTCCGGTGAAAGCCATCGAAAGTACGGCCTTCAAATTTAGCCACGTTGGGAATATTCCAGTTGGTGTGGCGTTCGCCGGTAATAAATTCGCTCGCAGCATGTTTAATATTCGCCGTGGTTAAAACATTGCCCGGGTATAAATCGGTTTGGGCTTTGCCCACCAAAACGCCGTACATAATAACCTCGCCGCCCTGCGGTATAAGCGAAGCCGCAAATTTATGTTTGGCTTTTACATTGTCCAGGAGTTCATAATTCTGGCCGTTATAATTTACCACTTCCCCTTTATACAAGTCGGTAAGGGCAACCAGCACATTATCGTTCGGGTGAACTTTTAAAACTATTTGTTTCATTTTTATACTTAGGCAGATACCTGCTTTTTCTCTAAATTTTTCAGGGCATTAAGCATACCCTGTTCGATAATAATGTTTAATTGTTTTTGTACCGCCTCGGTAAAGCCTGGTAAAGCCGCTAAATCGGCACCCCATAAACTTTGGTTCGCATACACTTCGGCAACCAAAGCGTCGGCAGCATTATTTTGCCACAGTTGGTAAAAATAGCTGGCCTGGTCGTCGTTAATAAAGTAACGCTCACCGTTTAACTGGCCATAATATTTGCTGTTTTCTTCTTCGGTGGCTTTCATGAATAATAAATGCGCCGCAAAGCCAAAAGCAATTTTCTCGGGTGCTTCTTGTGCGGTTTCGTAATGTTTAAGTAAAACCGGGACCACCCGCATTTTAAGTTTAGCAGTATAGCTTAAGGTAATGCTCAGCCACTGGTGCTCCAGATGCGGATTCCGGAACCGATCGAGAACTTTCCGCGAAAAAGCAGCCGCTTCGGCCGGATCTACCGGGTACGGAATAGCCGGCGCAATATCTTCCTGCATTAAACCCGAGATAAAATCTGCCATTGTGGGATTGTCCATTGCGTGCTTTACGGTATCAAAACCAGCCAGATAAGCAACACCGCAACTTACCGTATGCGTTCCATTGAGTAAGCGTAACTTTAGTTCGCGGTAAACATCAATATCCGGGGTAATAATTACCCCCGCGTCGGCATCGGCAAAAGACAATACTTTTTTCACCCGCTCATCTCCTTCTATGGCCCACAACCGGTAAACTTCCGACATGGTTAGTAACTCATCGTGATAACCCAGTTCTGCTTCTAACCGGGCCAGCGTTTCGGCATCGGGTTTACCTGGCACTATCCTATCGACGAGGGTATTGCAAAAAATATTGCTCTCGTTTAGCCATTGCATAAAGTCATCTTCTAACTGGTGCTGTTGGGCGAGTTCCTGCACAATACCTTTTAGTTTGTCGCCGTTACCCGGAATAAGCTCCGTTGGAACAATTACCAAACCTTTACTTTTATCGCCGTTAAAAGCCCGGAAACGTTCTACCAAAATGGCCAGCAATTTTCCGGGAAAAGATACCGGGGGCTGCAGTAAAATATTGTCTTCAATAAGCTGAATACCCACTTCGGTGGTATTGGAAAGTATAATTTCCAATTGCGGACTGGCCGCTACTTCCAGAATGGCATCCCAATGGGTGGAGGCGGTAAGTACCCGGCTGATAGCGCCACTAATTATATTTTCTTCTACTTTTTGCCCGTCTTCAATGCCGCGCACACAAATGGTATACAGGCTGTCCTGATCGTCAAATTCGGCGGTGCCGCCCCTGGCGGTAGATTTTATAACCACTACCCGGCCGTTAAACAAACCTTGTTGATTGGCTTTGTTTATAAAATAATCGGGCAAACCCCGCAGCAATACGCCGGTGCCAAACTGCAATACTTTTTCGGGTAGCGCCAGCATGTGGGGAGTTGGTTTTACCAGGGGCGCTTGGGCATTAATATTATCTAAATTTGCTTTATTCAGAATCATGGAGCAATATTTTATAAACAGATTTTACAGACATTAAACCTGGTACTAACCAAGCCTGCCGGATACATGGGTTCAAACTTTTATTTATAGAAAGCGCTAGCGGTATTAAATATAAAAGAATAAATAATCTAATCACTTCTATGGCGATCAGGCTACGTTCTATTTATTCCCGAATAATTCTTTTCCATTCATTACTTACTTTTTTTACTAACCTGCTGCAGTAACCAGGCGATTAAATCGTTGCCGGCCTCAAAATTCTGGTACTCGGCGGGTAGTTTACGACCATCGGTGTATTCGTTGTACAGCCAAGGATCGCCGACGGCAAAAACGGTGCCTTTACCTACTTTAGCGGTAGCCATTATTACATCGTCTTTGTGTTCTAAACTAGCCTTGGCAGGTGCCTGCAGGTTTAAGGTACTAATTTCTTTCAGGTACAATTGCTTGCCATTTTTAAATATTGGGTGATTACCCGACACCGTAATTTTGCCCATATCGTACTGATTGCCGGTAACCGGATTCTTTAGTTCTTTTTTAAATTCCATACCAAACTGTTTGGCCAGGGTGTTAAATTTATCCAGCTCGGCATTATTCGGGTCGTTGGCCATAAGCAACAGCACGCCGCCATTTTTAACCCAGTTGGTAATGGCGGTAACGTGCGCTGGTTCTACATAATTGGGTTTAGCCGTTTCTTTTTCGGTATCCGGATCGACGATGATATAAACCTGGGCATTTTTAAGGTTAGCGGCAGTAGGGGCTGCTTTTAACTCCTGGGTTTTAGCGCCCATGTACCGGGCATTTTCGCCGAGCAGCGAAAAACCGTTGTTATCCATTTCTTCCCACTTGTAATGGAACGGAATGGTTTGTCCGGCGGCATTTTTGATAAACTCGTTGTTAAAATAACCATCCAGCAAAATGGTTTTGCCTTTACCTACCTGCGGTATTTGGCGCAAATCCATTTCGTTGGCCGCAAGTAAAAAGGCTCCAACTCCTTTGGGGTCGTTGGTTACTACTTTTTCGCTGAGGTAATATTCGTACGAGCCGTCGCGGTACGGATTACCGCCTAAGCCGGCCACGCTAACGGTGCCCTCTAAATTGGTCAGGCCTTTTTCATCGGTTTTAATAAATTCTTTCAGCAAGCCAGCGTAGCCTCTTTGGGCTACTGCTTCGTACTTGGCGGGTAAATAACCCAAACGTACCCCCTTGGCCAAAGCATACACAAACATACTGGAAGCCGAGGCCTCTAAGTAATTGCCTTTGCCGGTAGGTTTATCCAGAATCTGGTACCAAACCCCACTTTTTTTATCCTGCACCGATTCTACTGCGGCGGCAAACCGGTTTAAAATAGATAATAAGGTAGCGCGTTTGGGGTGTTTCTCCGGAAAATTTTCCAGCACATCTACCAGTCCCATGCCGTACCAACCCATGGCCCGACCCCAGAAGTGCGGCGACAAACCTGAAGTTTTATCGGCCCATTTTTGTTCTTTCGACTCGTCCCAGCCGTGGTACAATAAACCCGTTTTGGGATCGCGGGCATGGTTTTCCAGGTACATAAACTGGTTCGAAATATCGTCGAAAGCGGCTGGCTCGTTAAAAGTAGCGGCGTACTCGGTGTAGAAAGGTTGGCCCATATACAAGCCATCGAGCCACATTTGATTCGGATAAATTTTCTTGTGCCAGAAACCGCCTTCTTTGGTGCGCGGGTGCGTTTTTAACTGATCGCGCAACAAAGTTGCCGCCTTGTAATATTTCTCCTGACCGGTTACTTTGTAAAGCGTTAATAAAATACGACCGTTTTTTACGTGGTCGATGTTGTACTCGGTTGGTTTATAACCCCGGATGGAACCATCTTTGCGCACAAAATGGTCCATGCTTTTTTGAATAAACTTAAAGTAGCGGCCATCGGCGGTTCGTTTCCAGAGGTTGGTCATTCCTTCCAGTACTACCCCCTCGTCGTAAGCCCATTTTACGGGTTTGCCGGGCTGCATTACCAAAGAGTCTTTCCAGATAACCATAACTGTTTCGGCCATTTTCTGGGCCGGGGTAAGCGATTTCTTCTGGGCCGAAGCGCTCGTAAAGCCTAATCCCAGCCAGGCTATTAGAAAAAAGAAAAAGATATTTTTATTCATGTTGGTGGTAAAATATTAAGATAGCAAGACCAGAAAATTAGAAACTACTGTAAAATTTTATTTATAAAAGTCTAGCTATGTTTTTCCAGCACTTTATTAAATACTATTTTATAAAGGTTTATTTACTAATTTACTTTTTCTAATTACTAAAAGTAATTTTAATAGGAAAAGTGCCCGAACTTGCCTGAATTTTTATTAACGCAAATCTGTAATTTTTACCGCATCCATATCGCTGTAATCCTGGTTTTCGCCGCCCATGCCCCAGATAAAAGAATAATTACGGGTACCGCAACCGGCGTGTATAGACCACGGCGGCGAAATAATGGCCTGGTGATTATGTAGCAACAGGTGGCGGGTTTCCTGGGGCTCGCCCATTAAATGAACCACCGCCTGGTCTTCGCTCACATCAAAGTAAAAGTAAGCTTCCATGCGGCGGTCGTGGGTGTGTGCCGGCATGGTATTCCAGACACTGCCTACATTTAAAGTGGTTAAGCCCATTACCAACTGGCTGCTCCGGATGCCGTCTTTGTGAATATATTTGTAAATGGTGCGCTCGTTAGAAGTTTCGAGCGAGCCAATGGTATTGGGCAGGGCTCCTTCTTTTTTCAGGAGCGTGGTGGGGTATTTCTGGTGCGACGGTGCCGATAAGATGTAAAATACCGCCGGTTGTTCGGCACTAACCGATTTAAAATTAACCGCTTGGCTGCCCCGCCCCAGGTACAAACAATCTAATTTAGAAAGCGCGTAGGTTTCGCCATCTACTTCAATTTCGCCGTTACCTCCTACATTTATAACACCCATTTCGCGTCTTTCTAAAAAATATTCGGCTTTTAAAATACCATAATTCTCCAGGCTAAGGGATGCGCCGGTAGGTACGGCGCCGCCAATAATAATACGGTCGTAGTGACTATAAGTAAAATTTATCTGACCGGGCTGCATCAGATCGGTAATAACAAAATTCTCCCGCAGTTCAGCGGTATTCATTTGTTTTACTTCTTTGGGGCTGTTATGATATCGTTGTTGCATTATTTGTATGCTGCGTTTTAAGTTAAAAGGAGTATTTCTTTAATAAAGCTAAAACGGGTTTACCTGATATATAATTACCAGGTAAACCCGGAAATAAATATTACCGCCCCATCCAGCCGCCATCTACGGTTAAGATAGTGCCATTTACATAATCAGAAGCTTGGGAGGCCAGAAAAATGGTGGCTCCGGCAAAATCCTCGGGGGTGCCCCAGCGGCCGGCGGGTATGCGGCTTAGGATAGCGTTACTCCGGTCCGGGTCGTTGCGCAAAGCTTCGGTGTTGTCGGTAGCAATGTAGCCTGGCGCAATGGCATTTACGTTTACGCCCTGGCTGGCCCACTCGTTCGACAAAGCTTTTACCAAACTGCCAATGGCCCCTTTGCTGGCCGCATAACCCGGTACATGAATACCACCCTGAAATGTAAGCAACGAAGCCGTAAATATTATTTTACCGGAACCCTGCCGAATCATTTGCCGGCCTACTTCGCGCGCAATCAGAAAAGGGGCATCTAAGTTTACCGCCATTACTTTATCCCAAAGTTCATCGTCGTGTTCGGCAGCCGGCTTTCTTAAAATGGTACCAGCATTATTTACCAGAATATCAATCTTCGGATTATCGGACAGTACTCTTTTTAGAAATGCCTCTACGGCTTGCCGGTTACTTAAATCGCAGGTATATGCCTTAAAACTCCGGCCCAGGGCTGTTACTTCTTTTTCTACATCGCTGCCAGTAGCCGGCATGGTAGCCGAAACGCCAATAATATCGGCTCCGGCCTGGGCCAGCGCCAAAGCCATACCTTTACCAATGCCTTTGTTGCAGCCCGTAACCAGGGCAACTTTCCCGTGCAGGTTAAATAGATTTTCTATACTCATGGTGGCAAGCGCCTGTTTAGCGCCTTCAGGTTTATATAACATTCGGTAAAATGCCCGTTCGAGCGGGTATAATTAACAAGTGTACACAGATTTTATTCCGGATAAAACTATGCCGGAGTATTTTTTTGCGCAATCGTTACCGGGAACGATTTCGAAAGAAGAAAAAGGTAAATAAAACCGGCAAGGCCTAATTGGCCGAAACGGCTTTGCTCTAAGCTTAAAAGATGATAACCCGCTTTCAGGGCTGTGCCTATACGGGAGAATACATCTTTTCTACCCGCTTTAGAATTGCTATAATCCGGATAAAACTAACATCCAGTAATTTCTCATTTTAATGGTTTGATAATACTCTGCCAACAGGTTATTGCTATACCTCAACATCATTTTTAACAGGCCTTGCCTTTTCTAAAGTGTCTCGGGTGTTTTTCTGAACCGCAATTGCAGCAAAAAGGCTTAGTATAAATGACATGGCATAAAAACCTTTTTCACTAAGGAGCAAATCGGCATTCCAAAGCCCCACGGTTAGCAACCCTACCGCCAGTATGGTAGAGAACCAACTAAGGCTGTAATAAATATTGGTAACCGGAATACCATCCAGTTGGTCGCGTACACTTTTTTGGAGAGAGATAGCCGAGAACAGACCATACATAAGGATGGTAAAATAATAACCTTTTTCGTTCAGTAACATTTTGGCATTCCAAAGCCCGATGATGTAGGCAGTAACACCCGTAAGTAAAGTAGCCCAAGAGGCGGCAATAAATGCATTTGATGGTTTCTGATTCATTTTTTCTTTTGTTAAGTAATGAATCAAAGGTATACTGGCCCCTATTTATTTCTTTTGACAATTGTCAAAAAAGGTAAAACTTAGACCTGGCTTCTTATCCTGCTGAGCGTTTCCTGACTAATGCCCAGGTAAGATGCAATTTGTCCGAGAGAAATTCTTTGCAAAATATGGGGTGAAGTTTCAATTAGCAGTTCATACCGCTCCCGGGCCGTTTTAAATTGCATGGCCATCAACCGCTCTTCCAGCCTGATATAGTACTGCTCATTTATAATCCGGACAAGGCGCTCCAGGTCATTGTATAAATTAAACAACTGGTTTAAAGCTTCATAACTAATACTCCACAAGGTGGCGTCTTCCAGAATTTGAATGTTTTCTATACTGGGCTTGCGGGAAATAAAGCTATAAAAAGAAGTAATGAAACTATTTTCGAAGCCAAACCAATAGGTAATTTCCTTTCCATCCAAATTATAATAACCACGCAAACAACCTTTGTCAAGAAAGTACAAATTATTACACACCGTTCCTGCTTGTAATAAAAAAGAATTTCTGGGAATATCTACCTGCATCAATGCTTTGGAGAGGGCTTCCCGCGCTCCGGAAGAAATAGGATGGTATTGCGTAATGCAATTAAACAAGGCATTCATTTAAAACGCATTTACTTTAGGTACTATTTAAAATCTCTTTGCTAAAAAACAGAACGCTTCTTAATAATAAAGCCAAAAGGTAAAATATTGGCGTAGGAGCAGTTTATAGGCTCTTTTCCTGTTATACCGCCTTGCATCCTGCTGGGACTAATTTAACACTTTCTCTGATATTACTTATACCAAAGGTGCATATCGCACAACCCAGGGAAGATAAATGTAAAAGAAAACAAAACCAAATCTTTCGCCAGGTGCAAGGCCAAAGCATTTTGCAAACAGAAAAATTACTAACGGGGCATTAATAAGCCACTAAGGTTATACTGCTGGCGGCTACGGCTTATACCTGCGCCAACGGCTGCGCTTCACACCTAAAATCAGGCAAACCGCCGTAGTGGCCATTGCCAGACCTGCACCAGCTCAACTTTTTAAGCTACCCACCAGTAGCGGATATATCTTACCATTACTTCTGAAAATTTAACAAGGCTAGGTTAATCGCCTCGAGTTGTGCAACAGCTACCGTTGTTGGTGGTAGTTATTTTTAAAACTGCTCTGAATAGTATCCATTAATTCCAATTCCTACTGTGTCAAAATAATTACCGTCCTTACCAATTTCTTCTATATCACCTTCTTCTATATCTTCTGATATGTATTCGCGCCAAAAGGACAGTTCAAAGTCAGGAAATATGTAAGAATATAGATTTTCAGCATCTTTATCTGAAAATGATTTTCCTGTTTTTTCGTTAACCTTTTCAACTACCTTATCTGCTACTTCCCCAAATACATCTATATCCCAAAGTTTAACTTGATATTGGTCGGTGTATGGCTTGCTTACCTCAAGATATTCTATTTTAAGATTTTTGTCGTAGCTGACTTTTAGAGTGTCATTAAAATAATAATCGGTGAATATTCCATTACTATTAAAAAATGAATTTGGTATCCCGAACCTTTTTCTAATGGTTTCCCGTGTTTCACCTAATTGAAAGTCAGCGATTCTTTCTAATGGAATGATTTCAACTTTAATCATTTGAATGTTTTAATTACCACCAACGGTTAGGCTAAACGACGGGCGAGGCCGTCGGCCGAGACTGACGTTTAGGTGTTGTTGTAGCAAGTTTTTATTTTTTAAAATCTACGACATATTCCTTTACTGATTCTGGAAGCTTTGGGTGAATTAACAGCGTATTGTAAATTTCCTCTACTTTTCTTCCTGCTATTTCTTTTTGACCAGTGTTTGCGATTCTCCTAACCATCGCTACTCCCAAAAGGGAAGGCTGTCTAAGTAAAGAATCGATTAACTCCTGTTCGTAGTCATTGAGGTGTTCAAGTCCATGTACTATTGACCATAAAACTCCTGCTCCATCTTCTTCTGGAAAGCGCTCTAGAACATTTAATAAGGTGGGTATTCCGTTTTCTGGATTGTTACTTTCCAGTAGTTCCCCAATTAGGTCGTCCAATTCCAACCAGTTATCGTGAATTGGTCCAAAAGAATTGATGTCGGTTAAAATGGCTTCTATTTCTCTCATATAAATTTGCTACAACGGCTTGTGTAAACGGCGGCGACGGCCGTCGGCCTAGCTGGCGTTTACACGTTGTTGGGCAGCGTTATTTTTTCTCCCAAGGTTTGTTGTATTCGAAATATTTGCTCCAGTTCTTTTTTAAAGCGTCGAGAAGTTTTGCACCTGCAATGGTAATTGTATTCTCGTGCGAAAGGTAAATCACCCAATTTGCTTCAGAGTCGGTGAAGAATTTTTCAATTAGTTCATATTCTTCAATTTCAGAGACAGGTATTGTTCTGTCTTCGTTGATTTCACTTATTTCGTAAACAAGTCTAGGTGCAATCTCCTCCAAGATTTGTTTGAGGTTTCCTAGTCCGAATGCAGATTCAAATTCATCGAAGTCAAAGTAGTCGACTGTATCAGAAGCTAATTCACCGTTTAATGGTGTCCATAATCCTTCTGCACCCCACTTATCTATTAGCTTCTTTCTTATCTGTTCATTCTTCATAATAATTTTAATGCTGCCCAACGGTTAGGCTAAACGACGGGCGAGGCCGTCGGCCGAAGGCTGACGTTTAGGTATTGTTAGCTGTTGTTTTTCTTTATTTGTCCCAGTAATCTTTTATTACAGGAATCTTTTTTGAGGACTTTTTCATAGTCAAGTTGGCTATTACTCCATGTCCAAAACCGCAACTGAAGTTATAGTCGCTGGCTTCATGTTTTATAATTACTCTGTTCTTCTCAAAAGTGAAGGTTAATTTACAGTCGGGATTAACTTCTTCTGGTTCTTGATAAGTATAGATAATCTTGTTGTCCTTGTAAGCCAAGGTATCCACGAAAGAGCCAGAGTTGTAGCTTGGATGTCCTACATTATAGTAGAAGCTTATTGCTGCCAAATCGTTTCCAATCAGCTTTACATGAATCTCGCCGTGTGAGCCCTTCTCTCCGTTTGTAATCTTTTTTCCCTCCATAATATATGAACCAGTCGGGTTAATTTTTCCACCTGCCCATATGATACAACAGATAGCAAAATCAGCACTAGAGTAAGGAAGGGTTTTGAATTCATTATTTTATAAATAACAGCTAACGTACTTGTGTAAACGGCGGCGACAGCCGTCGGCTGGAGATGGCGTTTACACGTTGTTAGGTGTTGTTTTTCTTTTCACCAATGAACTGGAGAATATACTCTTCTTCTTTACTAGCTTGGCTAAACAGATTCTTTAATTGGTCAAAGTCATCTAAAATATGATTCAAGTTGAAGGCTTGCCCAGGAGAGTTGTCGGAATGCCACACACTTGGATATATATCATTCTCATTCAATTCTTCTGGGTCGAAGCGGGACGCAATATCCTGTTTGGTAAGCTTTTCAAGTTTTGAGTTAACCGCTCTTACTTTGTCTGTCGTTAAGTGCCTAAACATATTTTCTTCTAGGAAGAGGCCGTTCAGTTCTTCATCGCTTAGATTATCAAAGTCAAGTTCTGCTCCGTTCCCATTATTTGAAGCAGGATTGAATATTTCATCTAATACTTCCTGGGTGCTATTGTCTTCTTCTTTTTTAAGAACGAAGTCCAAGCCCATGAAGGATTGGTCGAAGGTGGCAAAACCCTTAGCTAATGAAATCAACTTTTGCTGGTCGCTTATATTGCTCTCAAAGTCAATTTTTAATATTCTATATAATGTGGCTGATTGACTCATTTCAATTTTATAAATAACACCTAACGGTTAGTATAAACGGCGGCGAGGCCGTCGGCCGATGCTGGGGTTTATACAGTGTTGGCATTAGTTATTTTCTAAAGCTGGTATCACGTTGTTTTCTGGGTTCCTTTTAGAATATTGTATAAGCAACGTATCACCTATTTCAAAGATATTTTCTCTATCTCGTACATTGTAAGTGCTATATTGTTCACTGTCGACTGAGAATTTACATTTAACAAGCCATTGTCCTTCTCTTTTCCTTGATGGCTTACTATACCATTTTTCAACAACGATTCCTTGTGTTGTTGCACCGTATTTTGAGAATTCGTAATCCGATACTTTTCCAATCCAAAGTCCGAAGGTAGGCCCAATGACTAAAACGGAACCTACTGCTAATCCCAAACATGTTTTTTCGTTTATTTGATAAAACTGTAGTGATTTGTAAAGTAAAAATGGAATTACTCCAAATATTATAATAAATGGAAGCCATTTAATTGAGCCTTGTTTAAAAAAGATATGAAAGTACCCAATCCCAAAGTATAATATGAGTAAGGCAATAGCTAGAGCAATTGGATAAGCCTTTTTATTCATTAACTATTTTTTTTTAATTAATGCCAACGGTCTCGTATAAACAACGTGCAAGGCCGTCGGCCGAAGCATGATGTTTATGCAGTGTTAGCATTAGGTTTTCTTCTTTTTCATCTTCTTGAACTGTTTCCACCATTCTTCTCTATTTGAAGGGAAGTTTGCAGAGCACATACTTGTGGTGTACTCTCCTTTCTGGTTTACATATCCAAAGATAACATAGTTGTCACCTGTTTTGAAGTATTGACTACAGTTAGACCAGTTTGGTGTTATCTCTATTGAGTCGGTTTTTATCTTCCCCTTATAAACTTTGCTGATTTTCAAGACGGGGTTGTATCCACCGTGTCGCCAGTAGTCTTTCTCACCACCCATGATGTAGTTGCCCTTTGTCAGGCTGTCTTTTACAGATTCTACCTTAGCAAAAATGACAAAGTCGGAGGCTTCATATCTTTCCTTCAAGTGAGTTTCAATTGAAGAATAAATCTCACATCTGCACGCATAAGCGTCAATAGCTAGTATCAAGCTTATTGATAGTATCAAGAATAGTTTTTTCATATTTTAACTTAATGCTAACGGCCTCGTGTAAAAGACGGCGAAGGCCGTCGGCCGAGATGACTTTTACACAATGTTGGGTGACGTTATTTTTGGTTGAATTTTTCCTTGCCGTTGTAGAGATTTTTGGGCGGCGATGCGACAATGATTACTACGGCTTTCTTTCCGTTTGCATTAAAATTGCTATTAAGCTCTTCACCCCAAACAACCTTTACTTCTTTCAACAAGTCGGGTGTAATGCTGGCCAAGTCACCTGCGTAATTATCTGTTAAAACTTTTCCATTCAGGATATATTGGAAGCTGTCATCATTTCCTTCAACGTCAAGTCGTTTATTATAATCGCTACTTGCTTCTTTCAGCACCTTCTGGTACTTAACCTTAGCAAATGTTTTAGTTTCAATCTCAACGGCTCCATCTTTAGCCTTGTCTCCGTATCGGCTTGTTGCGTCCTTTCCAAAATAAGTTGTTAAAGAGGCAACATCTTCAGCTTCCATTGTTTGCATTGCAGATTTTTCAGATGCCTGTCCGTCTATAATAAAGTGAGGATTGGGGCCAAGTTTATTTGCGGCTTCAACAGGTGATATTCTTTGTGCAGGTTTGCAGTTAAGGAATGAAGTAGCTAAAGCAACAACGAGTATATATTTTTTCATTTTTTAATTTATAATGACACCCAACGGCTCTGCTATGGTGCGTTTTCAATGCACTATAGGTCTTGTTATGTGATGCATATTTTTTGCAATTTCTGGATAGAGCTGCTGTATACTCAGGGGTTATCGGTTTCCCGCCTAACGCTTTACACTCTCTGTAGTATTTCCATGCTTTGTCACAGTCACCCTTCATAAAGTAACAGGCTGAGGCTTTGAACAGCGTGTTTTGATTCTTTGGGTCAATTGAGTAAGATTCTTCAAACAGCGCTATTGCTTTTGACAAGTCCCCCTTGTTATTACTACTTTGATATCTGGTTAAGAAGATAGTTGCTTTATCGGTGAGTATGTTTGAATTTTTTGGATTCAGTTTCAGTCCGTCATCATACTGTATCATTGCAGCTTCATAGTCCTGAAACGTAAAGTAAACAGCCCCAAAGCCCCAGTATACATCGTCATTTTTTGGGTCCAAAAGCCATGCCTGATTAAACCGATACATTGCTGTTTTTATGTCTCCCTTGTACAGGTAGTCATATCCTAATCTGACTAAAGTTTCAGATGCCTTGCGAGGAGTTCCTTCTTTCTCTAAGTATGATTTAATCATCTCTTCATCCGCTTTTTTTTGCTCCTTTGTCTTGGGAATATTTCCATATTTTGGTAAAAGGCGAATGTTAGTCTTGGCTTCTTCTTTCCAAGTTGTATAACTCATTTGCTGTCCAAAGAGGAAAGTTGAAACTAGAATGAAAGTAATAGTCAGTAAATAGTTTTTCATCTATTGTTTTAAGTAACACATAACGGCTGGGCTAAAAAGCGTTTAATGCTTTTTAGCTTTTGTTGAGCATAGTTATTTTAGCTTTACTTTTGTTTTATCTCGAACTAATTCCTTGAACTCTACTAATTTGCCGTTGAGTGATTCTTTTGGAATTAAATTAGCGACGTGATTATTTTGATAAATTAAAATCCAGTTTTTCAACTCTTCTACTTTATAAGTTTTATTCCAGGTTAATTCTGAGTTAAATGATTCACCTGTTATAAAAATTTTCTCTTCAGTAAATCCGTAAATTATCCTTTCCTGTAGTCGACCACTCGTTGAAAAGTTTTTTTTAGCTTGGAAGTAAACAGATAGAGGCAGAATTATAGTACAAAATATACCAAATAAAAGCTGAAAATAAGGCGGTTCATCAATAAATGAATCAAAGCCCAAAAAATAGGCTATTGAAAGAGTTATAAATAGAACCCCTATGAAGGAAAGCAATATCATCATCTTTTTCCTGTAGGTAAGTAAATAAATTACTTTTATATACCTTTTGAAATCTAATTGCGTGTCAGCTATTATCATTTTAATTTATTAATTGTGTTCAACGTTAAAGTGTTTATGAAGTTGTGGCATTTGAAAGACTTCAGTTTCAATTAACCACAAAAGCAAAATACTGATTTATAGTCAAATGCTCCAACGTCCAGCCACAATTTTATAAACACACTGTTAGCAGCCGTACTACTTGCTTTGAATTGAAGTAAGCAATTGTTCATGACGCTTTTGCAAATCTTCTCTTCTTATTTCATTGAGGTCAACCACAACAGAGCTCGCAATGTAGTCGTGTAAAGCTCTTCGCTTCTTATTACATAGCATTGTTATAAGTTCAAGCACAAACCACATGCTTATAGTCAGACGAACATAGCCATCAAAGTAAGTGTCGCTTAAGTCTTTATTGAGTGTCGCTGTGTTGTACACTGCAACTAAAAAATATACCAATCCAATTGTTTCAGCAAAAAACCATACAGCTTCCCTATAGAATGCTCTTTTATATCCAATAACATTTTGCTCTTGGATGTCAAACACTTTTATGCCCATAAGGTGTTTACCAACTGTTTGCCCGTATTTCCCATGACCTATTACAACATAAAGTATCCAGCAAATCGTATATAAAAATGTCAAGGCAACAAATAAAGTTTTGTTGTCAGAATGTTCAAAACGGTTATCAAGTAGACTAAATGGAAGGAAGATAATTCCATCTATCATTCCCGCTAAAAATCTTTTTCCAAAAGTGTTGTATTTGTGAAACGGAGGCATAAAGTATGGCTGCTAACGGTTAGTATAAAAAACGTGCGAGGCCGTCGGCCGTAGCATGATTTTTATACAATGTTACCTGCTGTTTTTCTTTTTTCTTTAACCACTAATTAATTTGATTACCCTCAAAATCAATTATATATTTCATATTATAGAAGTCGGTCAATTCAATATGGTCTGGCTCTAGTTTGAAAGCTTCTTCACCGTCAAAAGAAACAAAAATGTCCGCACCCCCAAAGCTCCATTTTATATTTCCCAGATTGTCCAAGCGAGATATTTCAATTTCGCCATGTACTACAAATCCGTCCTGAATTTTGTAAATGCCAAAGCAAGTCGCTTGGTCTGCCTGTGTTTTCCATTTGAGTTCCAAAACGGGTAGAGTGAGACAGAAAACTGTGTCACAGCAACAGACTAATAAATTATCGTTATCTATAATTGATGAATTCTCCTGAACTCCAGTTGCACCTCCAGAACCTATAATGATACAACTGCTTATTTCCTCTTCATCTTTATATATTCTAATCCCGTGTTTTGAAGTAGGATATTCACGCGCTCCACTAGCAAAGTAATGTTTAGCATAACTGGAGTTGTTGTCTGCCGAATCGAATTTATAGATAGGGTCGTCAAACACTTCAATTATTAAGTCATTGTAATGGTGCTTGTTCATTATTTGAAATTGCAGGTAACTTGTATATAAACACCAGTATTACGTTTATTACGCTTTTTCCTAATGTGTATACATAACTGGACTAACGAATATACTATATAGTATTAAAGAAATAAAAAAGAAATAGTCTATTATTTTATTTATACAGGCAGGAGAAAATAACTACAAAATAAGCCGGTGCAGCTCGTTTATCTCGGTGGGTTGCAAATAACGCCATTCGCCGGGCTGTAGGTTTCCCAGAGTAATATTAACAATCCGGAGGCGGATGAGTTGCTGCACCTGGTAACCCAGTTTATAACACATTCTCCGGATTTGCCGGTTAAGCCCTTGCGTTAAAATAATCTTAAACGTAGTATCATTTACAAAGGTAACCTGCGCTGGTCGCGTTTTTTTGCCCATTATTTCTACGCCTGCCGCCAGTTGCCCCAGCGCCTCGGGCGTTAAGGTTTTATTTACGGTAACCAGATATTCTTTTTCCTGATGGCTTTCCGTATGTATTATTTTATTTAATATTTTCCCGTTGTTGGTGAGCAACAGCAGGCCTTCCGAAGCTTTATCTAAACGCCCTACCGGAAAAACCCACTCAGTAAAGGGTAAAGCAGCTAATAGGTTGTTCTGAACGGCTGCATTAAGTGTAGTTTCTATGCCGGGCGGCTTGTAATAAGCCAGGTAAATAAAAGCTTTAGGCTCCTGCAATACCTGGCCCTCAAAACTAACTAAGTCCTGGGGAGAGAGCGGCTGGGCCAACTGGCCTTTTTTATTGTTTACCAGCACCCGGCCTGTTATAATGTAGTTAACGGCAACTTTGTTTGATACCCTTAACTTCTGAACAATAAAATATTTCAGGGAACTGGTAAGTACTTTCATCTAAAAAGCCGCCACTTATTTTTCAAGAATCAGCGGCATTATGGCCGAAAACAAATTCTGGGGCACCCGACCATTGATTTAACTTTAAATATCAGTTTTCTACCCTGAAGCAGAATAAACCAAGTGCTGCCAGGATAAAATATTCCGGAAGAATATCCATTGCTTTTGCTTTATAGATTCTTCCGGAATAAATATTAATAATAATGCTGGTTAGTACTTTTGGTAAAACCTGATTCCATTTACCAGGTTGTCCGGCTATTTTCTTTCAATTTCGCGCAGGTTATCCATTTTTTTATGCTGCAAAAATTCGGTTATGCCTTCAAAATGCTCTTTAATGCGTTGGTTGCCAAATTCAAAAACCTTTTCGGCCAGGCCATCCAGGAAATCGCGGTCGTGCGACACCAAAATAAGCGTACCGTCAAAAGCTTTTAAAGCATCTTTTAAAATATCTTTGGTTTTTATGTCGAGGTGGTTGGTAGGCTCATCCAGAATTAAAAGGTTTACCGGCTGCAAAAGCAGTTTTATCATAGCCAGCCGGGTTTTTTCGCCGCCCGAAAGCACTTTTACTTTTTTCTCGATGGTATCGCCGCTAAACATAAAAGCGCCCAACAAATCTTTTACCCGGGTGCGGGCCTCGCCTACGGCTACTTCGTCGATGGTCTGGAAAACCGTTAAATCTTCGTCGAGTAAAGAAGCCTGGTTTTGTGCAAAATACCCAATCAGGCAATTATGGCCCAACTGCAGTTTGCCGTCGTAATCTATTTCGCCCATAATGGCTTTAACCAGCGTAGATTTACCAGCACCATTTTTACCTACAAACGCTACTTTCTCGCCACGCTCAATGGTAAAAGTGGCATCCCGGAAAATGGTATGGTCGCCGTACGTTTTAGATAACCCGTCTACGGTTACCGGGTAGTTGCCCGAGCGCGGAGCCGGCGGAAATTTAAGGTTCAGGGCCGAGGTATCTACTTCATCTACGGTTATCAGTTCCATTTTTTCGAGCATTTTCACGCGCGATTGTACCTGCAAAGTTTTAGAATACGTGCCTTTAAACCGATCGATGAAGCCCTGAATTTCGGCAATTTCTTTTTGCTGGTCGTCGAACTGCTTTTGCTGCTGCGCCCGTCTTTCCTGGCGTAACTGTAAATATTGGCTGTAATTTACTTTGTAGTCGTAAATGCGACCCATGGTCACCTCAATGGTCCGGTTGGTAATATTATCAACAAACGTTTTATCGTGCGATATTACCATTACGGCTTTGGCGTTATTTACCAGAAAATCTTCGAGCCACTGAATAGACTCAATATCTAAGTGGTTGGTGGGCTCATCGAGCAAAATCAGGTCGGGCTGTTGTAGTAAAATTTTAGCCAGCTCAATGCGCATGCGCCAGCCCCCGCTAAATTCGCGGGTCGACCGGGTAAAATCGGCGCGCGAAAAGCCTAAACCTTTTAACGTTTTCTCTACTTCGGCATCGAAATTAATCTCTTCAATGGCGTAATATTTTTCGCTTAGTTCCGATACTTGTTCAATAATGGCGTAATATTCTTCCGATTCGTAATCGGTGCGGGTTTCTAACTGGGCATTGAGGGCATCCATTTGCTTTTTCATGTCCAGAATCTGGGCAAAAGCTTTAGACGTTTCTTCAAAAACGGTGCAGTAATCTTCGGTAAGCAAATGCTGCGGCAGGTAAGCAATTACGGCTTCTTTCGGGGCCGACACTTTGCCCCGGGTAGGTTTATTTACACCCGCAATAACTTTAAGTAAAGTCGATTTACCGGCACCGTTTTTCCCCATCAGGGCTATTCTATCGGTCGGGTTAATGTTAAATGAAATGTCTTTAAAAAGAGGCGCGCCGTTAAACTCCACCGCGACTGCATCAACTGAAATCATAAGGTCTGTTTTAAAGCCGCAAAGATACTATTTATTTGCCTGTTCGTGCCGGAATTGTATAGGATAATTCCGGTGTATCTAATTCATTTTAGAAATTTTAGCGGTGGCCGCCTTATTTAACCATACTTAAGGAATCAAATACGCCGCTATAACAAAAATATTAATCAGCAACCCAAATATTATTGTACCGACAGGCCCCGGTTTAAACGCCAACAGCAGAATAGACCAAGCCGCTCTTTTAACGCTCTATCTGCCTGCTTACAAATATTCTTTAATCCAGGTAGAAACCGCCGGGCGCAAAATTAACTTTGCCAATCACGCTATTTTGCTCTATTTAAAACACTCTTTCTATTTCAACTATTACTTCCCTAAACTAAAAATTATGAATTTGGGGGAATAAATGTTCTTTCCCCTTTTGAGTCTTCATCTAGTTCAATAAATTAGCGTGGAAGAGCACTACTACTTAGAGCCTCTTTAAATTCAGGCATTAAAATCAAATATGGTTTTAAGCCATATTATATAAAGGAATAAACAAACCCTTCCCCTTCGGAATGCCGGAATTAAATGGTTTAAGCAAAATTTAAACATACTCTTATTAGGCAATCTCAAATTAAAATTATATATTCGTTTACGTACCCGGCAATAGATTGGCTTTTGTTTTTCCCCTCACAAAGCAAAAGTTCTGGTTTATAAAAGATTAGCCTGCCGGGAAACGGTATATTTAATTTCGACCTGATTTTTAACTCCACTTTTTCTAAATAAAACAGAATACTGATTCTGCTAATTTATATTTTATTACCGTGCACGTAACCGATGAGGTAAACCGGGCAGCAGCATAAAAATTATAAGCAAAAAACAGATCTGTATTCGGCACGCATCAGGAGTTGATTTTTAGGAATACATGTGTTTTAAAGAAGTTGTATTTGGTTGATAATTGTTTCACAACCAGGTAAAAAGGGTTTTTAATTCCGGCTAAAACCAGCCAATTACTATTGCTAGTACGCTTACCAAGTAGTTTTCTAATTATCCTAAAATTTCATGTATGAAAAAAAAGACTTTCTACACAATTAAACCGTTTAGCCCTCCCGGGGGAATCTTATTGAGTAAAAAGAAGGGGCTCATTCTTTTGCTGGTTGGTATGTGCCTCGTTCAAAAACCATTTCAGGCACAAGCATCAGATCGGCCGGAAGCAAATAAGCCGTATGCTGCTGTTCGGGTTTCCAACAGTAATCCTACTTATGCCAGCAGCACCAACCATACGTTAGAAGTTGATATAACAGGAAAAATTACCGGCGAAAACGGCGAAGGTATGCCGGGTGTAACGGTTATGCTGAAAGGCTCGCCGGGCACCGGCACCACCACCGACGCCAATGGTAATTTCGCCCTGACCATACCGGCCGGTAATGGTACTTTGGTAGTATCATTTATTGGCTACGAAACCCAGGAAGTTCCTGTAAATAACCGCACCACCCTTACCATTACGCTTAAACCCGATGCCAAAGCCCTGGAGGAAGTGGTAGTGGTGGGCTATAGTACCCAGCGCAAAAAAGATGTAACCGGTGCCATTGCTACCGTAGACGCCGAAGAATTGTTATCGGTACCGGCATCTAACGTAGGCCAGGCTTTACAAGGCCGGGCAGCCGGGGTAACCGTTGTGAACGAAGGCCGGCCGGGCGGTAACCAAACTGTCAGGATACGCGGTTTTGGTACCATTAATAACAGCGACCCCTTATACGTAATAGATGGCGTACCAACTAAACAGGGCCTTAACTCCATCAATCCGAATGATATAGAGTCGATTCAGGTATTAAAAGACGCTTCTTCTTCCTCGATATACGGTTCCCGGGCAAGTAACGGGGTGGTTATTATTACTACCAAAAAAGGCAAATCGGGTAAGCCTAAATTATCGTTCGATACTTATTACGGCATACAGGGCGCAGGCAAAATACCCGAAATGATTACGCCCATGCAGGCGGCCGAAATTGAGTGGGCCTTACAAGGCAATGCAGGACTGGTACCTAGCCATGCGCAATTCGGTAAAGGGGCCACCCCGGTAATACCCGATTATACCTGGCCGGCCGGTGCTATGGAAGGCGATCCGCGAACCAATCCCAACCAATACCAATACAGCCCTACCGAAGTAAGCGCCACAGATAACCCCATTACCCGGGCCAATAAAGCCGGTACCGATTGGTTTCGGGAAATATTTCAGCCGGCTCCTATTCAAAACTACCAATTATCGGCTACCGGCGGCACCGATTATAGCCGGTATTTATTCTCGCTCAATTATTTCGACCAGGAAGGCTTGCTTATTCATACCGGCTTTAAACGGTACAGTATCCGGGCCAACACCGAGTACAACTTTTTTAACAACCATTTAAAATTAGGCGAGAACCTGCAATTTGCTTACACCCAAAACCGGGGAACCACCACTAACCAGGGGCAGGTAACCCCGGTGGCCATGGCGTACCGCTTGCCCGGTATTATTCCGGTATATGATATAAACGGCAATTTTGCGGGCTCCCGTGCTTCGGGCTTAGGTAACTCTTATAACCCGGTGGCCCAGCTAACCCGTGCCAAAGACGATAGAGTTACAAATAACCGGATTTTTGGTAATGCTTACGCCGAACTGAGCATACTGGAAGGCTTAACGGCTAAGTCTAGCTTCGGGATTGATTACGGCTTAAACAATGGCTATAATTTTACTTTTATACAAGTAGAAGCCTCGGAGCCCGGTAACCAGAACGGCATGAGTGAATATGCCGAAAGCCAGTTAGACTGGACCTGGTCTAATACCCTTAACTACAACCGGGTTATTGGCAATAGCCATAATTTATCGGTGCTGGTAGGGTCAGAAGCTATCAATAATACTTATCGTACTATTAACGGTAGCCGCCAGAACTTTTTCTCCCTCGATACAGATTACCGTTACCTGAGTGCCGGCCAGGCCAATATTAACAACAGTGGCAGCGGCTCGTCGTGGGCATTATTTTCACTTTTTGGCCGCGTAGATTATAGTTTAAAAGATAAATACCTGGCCAGTGTTACCATGCGGCGCGATGGTTCTTCGCGGTTTGGAGGCAACAACCGGTACGCCGTTTTCCCGGCCTTTAGTTTGGGCTGGACCCTTTCCGAAGAATCTTTCTTGAAAGAGGTTACCTTTTTGAGTAGCCTGAAACTACGGGCCGGCTGGGGCCGCACCGGCAACCAGGATATTGGTAATTATGCTTCTTACAGCACTTATTTAACCAGTCCGGCCAATTCTTACGATGCCACCGGCAGCAATAGTAGTTTGGTTAGCGGGTTTGCCGTATCGGCTTTGGGCAACCCCAACCTTAAATGGGAAACTACTACTTCTAATAACCTGGGTTTAGATTTTGCTTTCTTCCAGAATAAAATAGACGGCTCGCTGGATGTGTATAAAAATATTACCAGCGATATGTTGTACCGGGTACCCTTGCCGGCTATAGCGGGTGGGGCGGCCGTGCCTTACACCAATATTGGTGAAATGAGTAATACCGGCTTAGACCTGATGCTTAATTACCACGCCAATATAACCAAAGACCTGGGTTTAAATATTGGGGCTAATTTTTCTACGTACCGCAACGAGGTATTAAAAATTGATGAAAGCCCTAATACTTTTATTACCGGCGGTAGTACGCGTCCTGGTAATTTTACCCGGATAGAAAAAGGTCATCCGGCATCGGCTTTTTACACGTACGTAACCGATGGCATTTTCCAAGACCAGGCCGAAGTAGATGCCCACGCGCAACAGGAAGGCAAAAAAACAGGTGGTTTCCGGCTGAAAGATGTTAACAACGATGGCGTGATTAACGGTAATGACCAAACCTGGGTGGGTAACCCGCATCCGGATTTTACCTACGGCTTAAACCTGAACCTGACGTTTAAGAACTTTGATTTAACCCTCTTCTTCCAGGGTTCGCAAGGCAATGAACTGGTAAATGCAACCAAGTGGTGGACCGACTTTGATAATTTTGGCGGTAACCGCAGCATCCGGATGCTGGACACCTGGTCGGAAACGAACCGCGATGCCAAGCTGCCCCGCCTGGACCGCACCATGACCAAATACGACACCCGGGCCTCGACTTATTACGTGGAAGATGGTTCTTATTTGCGCCTGAAAAACCTGCAGTTGGGTTATACTTTCCAGCCGGAATTTCTGCAAAAACTAAAAATCGAGAACTGCCGCTTGTATATCCAGGGGGTTAATCTGCTCACCTTTACCAAATACACCGGCCTCGACCCCGAAATATTTAATACTACGCTGGGGTATATGGGCGTAGACCAAGGACCTTACCCTACCACGCGTTCTGTAAACATGGGTCTTAATATTAGCTTCTAAATAATTAAAACATGAGCATAAAAAATAAATTATATATCAGTCTTTGCCTTAGCCTTTCTTTAATTGCCTGCGAAAAAGAATTTCTGGATAAGCGTCCGCAGGGCCAGGTAAGTCTTCCGCAACTACAAAACCCCAAAGGAGCCGAAGGTTTGGTTATCGGGGCTTATTCTCTGCTAAAAGGCGATGGCACCGCCGGCGGCTGGAGCGCAAACTTAACCTGGGGCAGTATTCAGGCCGATGAAATGCACAAAGGCTGCGACCCGGGTTGTGGTGTGGAGTTACTGGATTATGCCTTGCACCGGCCGTTATCTACGGGTCTGGAGCTGTTAAACAAGTGGAAGTGGTGCTACAATGGGGTAAGCCGTTGCAACGAAGCTATAAAAGTGCTTAATGCCACCACCACCTTAAACGAAGAGGTAAAAAAGCGGTTAATTGCCGAAGCACGGTTTTTAAGAGGGCATTATCATTTTGAAGCCAAAAAAATCTGGAACCAGGTGCCCTACGCCGACGAAAATATTACCGACTACAAAGTACCCAACGACAAAGATATCTGGCCCAATATTATGGCCGATTTTGAGTTTGCGGCGGCTAATTTACCGGTTACACCTACCCAAAAAGGACGGGCCTCCAAAGGGGCCGCCGAGGCTTATCTGGCCAAAGCGTATATGTACCAGGGCGATTATAGCAAAGCAAAACCATTGTTAGAAACCGTAATCCAGGACAGAGGTTATGCCTTGGCACCTTTTTACTGGCAAAACTTTAATGCCGCTTCCGAGAACAATTCCGAAAGTATTTTCCAAGTGCAAATGTCGGTAAACGATGGCGCCAATGGTACCAACGGCAATCCTAGCTGGGGTACGGGTATTTATAATGCCGGTACCAGCGCCCCGTCTTCAACCGGTTATTTTCAACCTTCACAAGACCTGGTAAATGCTTATAAAACCGAAGCTGGCTTACCGATGCTGGATAATTATTTTGAGCAGGATGTAAAAAACGACATGGGCATTGCCTCTACCCAACCGTTTGATCCTTACGCAGGCACCTTAGATCCGCGCTTAGACTGGTCGGTGGCCCGCCGGGGAATACCTTATTTGGGCTGGGGCGATTTTAGAGGACAAGCCTGGGTAAGGGACCAGACAAATAATGGCCCTTATATGACTAAAAAGTACGTTTATACCAAAGAACAAAATAATCAGTTCTCCCAGGGTCCCAATTCCGGGGTTACGGCCACAAACGTAAATATTATCCGGTTGGCCGATGTTATCCTGATGGCCGCCGAATGCGAAGTAGAAATAGGCTCGTTGGATAAAGCCCGTGAATACGTGAACCTGGTGCGGGCCCGGGCCGCGAAAACGGAAGGCTTTGTAAAGCGCGAGAATGGTACTGCCGCAGCCAA
Organism: Adhaeribacter sp.; assembly: GCF_057359045.1. Classification (NCBI taxonomy): domain Bacteria; kingdom Pseudomonadati; phylum Bacteroidota; class Cytophagia; order Cytophagales; family Hymenobacteraceae; genus Adhaeribacter; species Adhaeribacter sp. Next base: position 11,176 of record NZ_JBMQUD010000121.1, on the reverse strand, counting down.
TTACCAAATAGCTACTTACGTAACGCCCTGGTCCGATAAAGAACTTGCCCGCAAAGCTGTCCGGTTCGAACGCCGATTAGAATTATCGCTGGAAGGGCATCGCTTTTTTGATTTAGTGCGCTGGGGTATCGCCGACCAAACCTTAAATGCGTATTACGCCCGCGAATCCAGAATGATTAAGCCGCTGCAGGGCGCTACTTTCCGGAAAGGCATCCACGAATACGTACCTATTCCTTGGGACGAAATTGTACTGAGCATGGTAAATGGCACTCCTACTTTAAAGCAAAATCCGGGTTATCAATAAGAATAACCTAAAAAGTAAGCTACGGAGAAATAAGCGGTTAGCAATGGCCGCTTGTTTCTCCGCCAGTTTACCTCATAAAAGTAATATTTACCTGTAGCGCACCGGTTATAAAAATAAAGTAATATTTACATGACCTTTAAAAAAATTAGTTATCTGAGTTTAAGTTTGGTACTCCTGGCGGTAAGCCTGTTTTCGGGGTTTTCTAAAGCAGCTGGTTGGGTACATGATACTGGTACTAAAAAAGTGGCCGAACCTGAAAATAATCCGGCGCGGATGCCTGCGGTTGCCCTATCTGAAACCGTAACGGCACCAGAAACCTTAAAGCCAAAAGCAAAAGCAGCTAAATGGGAATGGTTGTTTAACGGCAAGAGTACCGCTAAATGGATAAGTGCAAAGAGCGATAAATTTCCGGCTACCGGCTGGGTAATTGAGCAAGGGGCCTTGGTAATGGCTGGTAAAGATGGCGGCGATATAATTACCCGCGAAAAATACAGCAATTTTGAACTGGAATTTGAATTCAACCTGACTGCTAAGGCCAATAGTGGCCTGAAATATTTGGTAGGCAACGTACAAAGTAAACAGACCGGAAAAACCACCCTGAATGGGCCGGAATACCAGATTATAGACGATTTCAATCATCTGGAAATAAAAAACAATCAAAATGGCGCTGGTTCTACGGCGGCTCTTTACCTGATTTACGAGCCACAAAACAAAAAATTATTACCGGCCGGGCAATGGAATAAAGCCCGGATTATAGCCAATGGCCCGCACGTAGCGCATTGGTTAAACGGGGTAAAAGTAGTGAGTTATGAAAAAGGCACCCCCGATTTCCGGCAACGCGTAGCTGCTACCAAATTTAAAGATTATGAAAATTACGGCGAAGCCGCCTCCGGCCATATATTACTTACCGACCACGGCGATAAAGTATATTTCCGGAATATTAAAATAAGGCGCCTGTAAAATTAAAGTTGGCTTAACCAATCCAAAAAGGCTAAAATATAGAAAGGAAAGTGATGCCTTACGTTCTATATTTTAGCCTTTTTGGATTGAAGCAGGTTTTTCAACAATATTATGCATTAAAAAAGCTAAAGCAACAGTAATTACTTAGCTGGCTTAATTAAAATAGCCGTGCTGCAGCTACCTGATTTTTTACAAGATAGTAATAAGCTAAACCTAGTGTTCTGCCAAACTAAAAATGCAGGATAGGTTATTTATACATCTATGGCGCGGAAGTAAATCCGCGCTAGAAAAAGCCAGCACCATTGGTTTGACTTAATGCTAGATTAAATAATTTAAACTTTCTCGAAAACCAGGCGGTAATGGTCCATCACTTCCAGTTCAAAACAGACCCGGTTCGGACTTATCCGGAAAACTTCAATCTGGTTTCTTAATTCTTTGCTGGTTAAATATTTGGGTAGCAACGACAGGTAGAGTAAATATTTTTGGAGGTTAAATTTCCGGAATCTTTTGCGCCACTCCCCAATGGTTTGAATGTAATCTAAACGGCCGCTACTTTGCGATATTAATTTAAAATTGGGAGCCGCATTCCGGATTACCATTTCGGGACCGTATGGTAGCCAGGAACCGGGAAATTCCTTGATCATGAGCGCCAAAACATGCTCCGCCGAGCCTCTGGGGGCATTTACCGAAACATCTTCAAAAGCCGGCATATTTTTGCTGAAAGTCATGGTTTGCATATAAAACCGCCCGCCCACCGGCAATAAATCGTACAGGGTATTAAAAAAATCGCGGTAAACTTCCTCCTGTTTTCCAGCCTGCCACTCTTCAATTGAACAGAAATGCTCCAGGCCCCCAATACAATCTATCGCATCAAAAGTGCCAAAATCTTCGGGCTTTACGTAACGGCAATCTTTTACCAAAACATTTAACCCGTTTTTCTGGCAAGCTTTGGCCTGCCCTTCCGATAAGGTTAAGCCTATGCTTTGCGCGCCCCGTTCTTTGGTAATATATGTAGAAAAAGGTCCCCAGCCGCAGGCCATATCTAACACTCTACTACCAGGGCCAATGTTCAGGCTGTCGGCGATAAATTTGTGTTTGGCCCGCTGCGCTTCTTCTAAAGTCATCGTAAAATCGCCATCGTATTTAGCCCCACTATAGTCAGCCGATTCGCCCAAACTCAGCCGAAATAATTTATCGATAGTAGTATAGGTAAAGTCCAGATCTTGTTTATCAGCCATAATGCAGGTTTTTTGGTTACTTAAAAGCTCAATATCTTAATTTTTGTGAATAAATACCTGATTTTATTATACTTATTAAAATATTGAGCAAATAACTCAAAAAAGCAGCTTCCAAAACAGGAACTGTTTGTAGTATAAATAAAACTAGTTTAACCTACGTCACCAGCCACTCTGGCATAAATTGCCGTTATCAAAATTCAGGTTTTAAAGAAGGTTTTTACCTGCTATTTTAATTGCTGCCCGTTAACAGGGAAATATTAAAATCAGATTACTAAACAGCCCCCGTAGCCCACTTACTTAGCTTAGGCAGCGATAAAGTCTGTTTTATTTAACCGTGCCGGCAATAGCATGGCTTATTTACAATACAATATTTTATTGCTTAAGCCGCTTAATAAGCGGCTTTTAAATAGAAGAATATCTCCTGAAGTTTTTTACATAAAAGCTATTTCTTATTGCTATTTCGAGAAGAATCCGGTACCCTTATCGCCCTTGCAGGTATCTTTACCATAGCCATCAGGCTATGGTATATTTTAGCATCATGCACGTCTGCTCACGCCAGTTCTAGTAAATTAGCTTGATGGCTACGGTGTTAGCACCACTTCTAGGACTTCTGCTGGACTACTCGCTGGTGCCGCCGCAGCCAGGACAGTGGTTTACAGTCAATTAATAAAAGGCTAAACAGCCCCAAATTTAAAATTTTCTTTAGCCAAAAAGTGTAATCTTTATTTCTGGGTTTGGCGCACCTTGCCCACTGCTTCGGCTGTAATTGCCGGGGCGTTGTTTCCAAATTCGGAGCGTACAAACGTTAAAACTTCGGCAATTTCTTTATCGGCCAGAAAACTAAAGGCGGGCATTTGCTGGTTGTATAACTGGCCTTTTACCTTAATCTCGCCTGATAGCCCTTGTAAAACCACCCGGATTAAATTTTCGGGCTCACCGGTAACCCATTCGGAGTCTTTCAGTGGCGGGAAAGTTTCGGCAACACCCAGGCCATTGGTTTTGTGGCACGCACCACAATATTGGGCGTACAAAGCTTTACCAGCGGCTACATTGCTGCTTTCGGTAGTTATTGGCTGTTCGGGCTGCGTTGTTGTTGCGGTCAGTAGCTCATTCGCCTTAACCGCCCCATCTTTCACCCGGAAAAGGCGGATGATCCGGTCGTCTTGCGGTTTAGGATAACCTTCCCCAGGATTCCAGTCGCGGTTACTCGTAGATACATACACATCGCCGGCCGGCGAAACACAAACATCGCGCAGTCGGCCAAAGGCTTTGTCTAGGTATATCTTTTCTGATACAATGGCATTATTCGCCGGGTTCAATTTAAGTACCCGTAAATCGTTATCTTTAAGGGTAGTTAAAAGAATAGCATTTTGCCACTCCGGAATGGCCGATGAGGCATAATATTCTATACCGGCCGGGGCAACAGTCGGTGTCCAGGCTTGGAGCGGCTCGGCAATAGGATTTGTATTGCAAAAAGCTTTTTCTGCGGGAGTGTTGCAAAAACCTTGCACCGTGGGCCAGCCATAGTTGGCGTTTGGCCGGATAATATTTATTTCATCATCGGTGGCATCGCCGTGCTCTGAGCTAAAAAAAGTACCGTTGGTGGTATACGCCAGGCCTTGTATGTTGCGGTGGCCCCATGACCAAACCGGATTGCCCGGAATAGGATTATCTTTTGGAATAGAGCCATCTAGGTTCAGGCGCAATATTTTGCCGTTGAGCGAGTTCAGGTTCTGCGAATTTTTTCCGTTGGCCGCATCGCCGGTAGATAGCATAATTTTTTTATCCGGTGAAATAACCAGCCGGGCACCATTGTGACCAGTAGAACCCGGAATATTGCCCAGCAAAACCACCGGGTTTATCAACGAGTCGGCGGCGTAGGTATACCGTACCAATTTAGATTGTACTTTATCGCCGGTTAAATAGGTATAATCCAGGTAAACATACGGGTTCTTTTTAAATTCCGGGTGAATGGCCATGCCCAACAAGCCCAACGATCTTTTCCGGTGCACTTCGGCTATACGGAGCAATATTTTCTTTTCGCCGGTAGCCGGGTTTACTTTACTTACCGTGCCGCCCTGTTCAGTAAACCAAATCCAGTTATCGGGTCCCCAAATAATTTCCCAGGGCACATCTAAACCCGAAATAATGGTACTAGTGCCTACTTGCGTAGACTCTAAGGCAAATACGGCTTCAACGGGCGTATTCAGGCTGGTTTGGGTGTTTTTTTCTTTACCGCCAATAGCGATTTTTTTGCTGCAACTATAAAAAACAATACAAGCTAAACTAAAAAAAAGAAACGTATACTTCATGCTGATGTTTTTACCTGCGGTTAGCTTACGTGTACCCGCAGATGAAGCCGCAAGCTAATAAATTTAAAGTATATTTTTACCGGCTGGAAAGGTCTTGTTTAACTCCTAGCCAATCGTTAATTTTTTTATTCATGGCTAATTCATACACGTACATATAGTCGCTGTTGCGGGTACCATTGGCTAAATGATGGTGCCCGTTCTGGTCTAATAAATAATCGTCGGGATTGCTCAGGAACCGGGTTTGGGCAAAAACAGCTTCATAATTATTTCGTAACGCCGCAAAATTATTTACCAAATTTTGTACTTGCTGCCGGGCGGCGGTTTTGCTTTTGCCAGGTTTGGCGCTATCGTATTCGGCTAAAAGGGTGAGTAATCGGGCCGGGTACACCTGGAGTTCGTTTATTTGCGCCAGCAAAGCCAAAGAATAAGCATTGCGGCGGGTTAATTTTTGAGCTGTTTCTATTTTCTCTTTAATGGTGGCATACCGTTTTAATTCTTCCTGGGCCTGGCTTATTTTAGCGGCATACGTCTGGCGCCACGCACCGTTTTTCTGCGGGTTAGGCATTTCTATTAAATTAATTTCTCCGGGGTAATTATTGCGATGGCCTTTAGCCAGCAGGGCTTTTTCCCAAAAAACCAAGGCCTGCTCCATTAAATTCTGAAACTCGTACGAAGTATTGGCCAGGGCCGGCGCGTATTGCCGGTGCCGGTACCGGTTATTCACTTCTTCGGCCGGTAAGTCTTCGTAGTTCCAGCTAAATAGCGCAAAATTGAACAAACCCCGCCAAACGGTTTCAAAGTGCGGCGAACAATCGTCCCAAACCGTACATAAAATACCGTTCATTTTCTTTTCGGAAGCAATGCGGCTAAACTCTTTTATGGGAGTAAAATTAGATTGGTTGCGGGGCAGCATGGGCCACATGGTTTGTGCCGCTGTGGCCGCCATTACATTTAAGTCGTGCTTTTTGTACCAATCTATGGCCCGGCTGTTACCCACTAACTCAGGATTATGGTAATTCCAGCGCATGTATACGCAGTTCTTCGGAAATAAATTGATGCTTTTGTTCAGCAAATCTTCGTTCTTTTTCCAGATGCTATCTATCTTGGCTACCGAAAATTTTGCTTCGTGGGTTGTTTCGTAAAGGTTAGAAAGCTTAAAAACCATATCGTCCCAGAAAATGGGTGTGCGGTTGTGCTGCCGCGCATATTCGCAAACCTTGTTTAACCAGTACATTTGCAACTCAAAAGGCTTTTTACCCGATTTTTTAGCCAGCTCCGACATGCCCAAATCTCCTACCTCATCGCCGCCAATGTGCAGGTACTTACCGCCGGGCGTAGCCGCTATGGCATCTTCGTACAAAGAAAATTGTAACTCATAGGTTTTTGGATTTAACGCATCAAAAGCCCAGTCAGAAGCCGGGTTATCGCGTAAAGGCTTGTACTGATCGTGCTTTAAAATAAAAGAAGCATGCCCCAGCCCCTGCACCAGCGGACTTATCTCAATATGCCGGGCCTGGGCGTACTTACTAATGGCGGCAAACTCTTCTACCGAAATAGCATGACTTGCCCCTACAGCGGGTGCCTTGCGGTAGCGCAATTTATCTTCAAACTCTACAATAATAGCGTTTACTTTTAGGGCTGCCAACCGGTCGAGCAGTTGGTAATAATAATGGCCGGCATCTAAATGATGCTTTAAATCGAGGTGTACGGCCCGGTAAGCGAGTTCCGGATAATCGGTTATTTTAACCGCCGGTATACTTATTTGCTGATCGTGGGCATCTTCCAGTATTTGGTTTAAGGTTTGGCAACCGTAAAATAATCCGGCCGGATCGCGTGCGACAATTTTAACTTGCTCATCTTTTATTTCCAGAATATACGCCTCCGGTATAGCCGGCAACTCTTTGGTATCCTGTATTTGCAGCAACAACCTTCCTTTACCCGGTTTGCTACCCATGGGCAAGCCTTGTAAGGTAGGCGGCAACACCGGCTTCTGACTACTTCCGGACAAAACTACTTCCTTCAAGAAATTATAGGGCACAACCTGATTACCTAATATTTCTACTTTCTGGGGTATCGGCGAAATCCTGAATTGCTGGTTAAAAGTTTCGGCTGTTTGGGCCTCGGCTTTCATAAAACAGATAATTATTAAGAAGAACAGAACCAGAATTTGCTTTAGTGAGGCCATTAGTAGAGGTATTATTTTTATTTGTAGCGTTTTACCAGGCATTAGAATGCAAAAGCTTTTGCAGGCATTACTTATATTGCATCAGTCGAATTAAAAATAGAATAAATTTTCGAAAGAAGCAATGTGTTCGAACACATTTTTATTTATTGCAGTTTTAATAGCCGTAACTTGAATGTTAACAATGCTCCTACGGGCAGCTTGTAAAATTACCTTTTACAAAGCACTAAATAATTGATGCTATTTCTGTTGATTTTAAACCCGCCTGTTTTATAATGTAAACTAAAAAGGAGACCCTACGGATCTCCTTTAAGCAACTAAACACAAGCTTTACAGGGTTAAATTGGTTTAGTTGAAAGTTGCTCTTATGGCCGCGTAAGACGTACCGCGGCTCCAGTTATCCTGGTACAGCGTATTGGTATTTGCGGCATCGGCAGCCCGGTACAAACCGTGTTGTACATAACAGCCGGTGGTATACCCGTTTACGCCCTCTTTCACAAAAGGTAAACCATAATTTGTGTCAATCTGGTCGGGGCGGGTGGTCCATTGCAGGGTAGGAATATTTTGTAACGATAACAGTTTGGTAAATTCAGCTTGTCCTTCCAGGCGGTGCCAAACCTCACAAATACCCGTAGCATCCGGCCGGAATTTAATGCGTACAATAAAGTCGTTCCATTTGCCTTTGTTCAGGTCGGTCAAAATGGTATGACTTTGCTCGTATTCGGCCGGCCACCAATTCTGAATATTGCCGGAACTGAAATCTACTTTTACACTGTTGGCCCGGGCGTTAAAAGCAATTGGCGGCGAAATAGAAGTGTGGGCATGCCATTGCATAAATATTCCCCACCGGGCTGGTTCGGTCCAGTCGGCCGGAAACAGCGTAGACCAACCATAATAATATTCATCGTCGATTGTTTCGCGTTTATAATTCCACCGGATGGCCTCCGCACGTTCGCCGCTGGTACAGCCACCGGCTGGTTTACAATATTGGTCGCCGGGCCGCACCGTAAATTTTGCCGCATAATTGCCTTGCCTTACCGGCGAAGTTACAATGGCAAACTGGTCGGCAATACTTTTGGCCATAATGCCACTATCCCACTGACTAAAATCGCCGGTTTCCCAGTCTCCTATTACATCAATAATGCCCGTATCGGTACCAGGCTTTACTTTCTTCTGCGGCCATCCCCAAACCTCTATTTCGGTATAGCTGTTCCAAAGGTTCTGGCTGTTGCCGTGGCCGGTTATTTTCACATATTTGCCTTTTATATTTTGGAAGTCAAAGATTTGCAAAGCAGTATTATTAGGAGTGCTTTGCGTATCGGCTATTACGGTTTCCCATTTTTTGGTACTGTCTTTGGCTATTGCAATATCAAACTTAGATACACGGGTAGCATTGCCCCCGGTATGAAAAGCAATTTTTATAAAATCGATGGTATGCCGTTCACCCAGATCCAGAATAATTTCTTGCGGATCGCCTTGCCCCGACCAGCGGGTAGCCAGATTACCATCTACTACGTTTTCTTTAACGTTAATGCCGTCTACGGCCGCAAGGGTAAATACCTGGTGGCCCGGTATTGTAATTTTTTTGGCCGGCCCTTTTTTTACTTCCTCGGTATTGACAGCTTGTAAGCCACCATCTGTAAGCGTTAAATCATCATTCTTCTTACAGAAGGTTGTCAGCGCTAATACCCATAAACACACAAATGGCGTAATTTTAAATCGTCGGAAATTTCTCATAGAACATTATTGATTTATTAATAAATAGGTTGATATGTAAAAATGCTGTATTGAAACAATCAGATTAGAATAAGGCAGTTATCTTATAAATTATTTTATTAACCATCAAGTAGTTTTAATGCTAACAACTTACTTAAATCACATAATTCTATTGCAAAAACAACCAAACATATTGCTACAAATTATTTGTGTTATCGAACACGCATTAACTTATAAGTTTGCTGCTAAAGCATACATGATTATGCTATTGATTTCTTAGAATAGATTACTTCTATGGAGAGGATAAACTATTCTTATAAAATGTAGATTGATTTTAATAAATAATTAAGCACATTCTGCAACCTAATTATTGAGGTTAGATGGTTCTAAGGCCCGGTTATCTTTTAATATAATATTTAATGGCTAACCTGGTATATACTTGTTTAATCTAAAAAACTACTCAAAAGCTATTAATATTCTGCCTTCTGGTATAATGCCCTCCGGCGTTTGATAATGAAGTTTAACAAATTTAATGTTTAATTTAGAAGAAGCAAATAATTTAGAAAAAAAAATGTGCTCGAACACATAAAATTATTTTCTGGTAGTTATCTGTATACAAGATTAACTCATTCTTAGGCTAAGCTACTCATAATATGCCTGTTAAATATTAATTTTACAGCTTCAAATACACTATGTAAAAGATCTCTTTTTTATGGCTTGCAATTATCGGTAGGCGCTCTGTTATATAAGTCAATAAATTAATTAGTGCTTATATAATTTGGGTTTTATAAATATCCTTTAAATATTGGGAAGTAAAGGGTTAATTAATGCTCCGGCTTAGTCAGATTTAACTTGTTCTTGCTATTTGGTTAACTTTTAACTTTATATGTTTTGAATATTAACTTTAACTTTTGAAGTTCTCAGCTTAAGGTTAATATTATTCGCTGCTGTTATTTTGTGGCGCCAATATTATCAGGGATTAAAGAATTTACGCTTTCGGCGGTAAATAATCAATCTCTACTAATTACGTTTTCTCTTACTTTATTTAAATGACAAAAAATCGGGTAGTTAGAATTAAAGATATTGCTGAAAAAGCGCAGGTTTCTAAAGGAACGGTAGACCGGGTGTTGCATAACCGGGGGCGGGTGGCCGAAGATGTCCGGGAAAAGATTTTGCATATTATAAAGGAGATGAACTATGAGCCCAATTTAATTGCCCGTACACTTAAATCTAACCGGGTGTATAATTTGGTAGCCTTAATCCCGGATCCTTTAATTGACCCGTATTGGGAAGCGCCCAAAGCAGGCATTGAAAAGGCCGAAAAAGAACTAAAACAATACGGCATTGCCGTAACCGAATTTATTTTTAACCCTTACAACATCGATTCTTTTCTTAAAAAAGCCACCGAAGCAACCAAAGCCAATCCGGACGGAATTATTCTGGCCCCGGTGTTTTTACGCGAAGTATTGCCCTTTTTTGAACAATGGGAATTTAAAAGAATTCCGTATGTTCTATTTAACACCCAAATTCCGCATAGTTCGCCGCTATCTTATATTGGGCAAGATTCTTACCAGAGTGGCTTTTTAGCGGCTAAAATTTTGCATTATGGCTTGCCGGAGGCTTGTACAGTTTTGGTGGCCCATATTAACGAAGATATTCCTAATTCGGCGCATTTAATTCAAAAAGAAAAAGGTTTTAGAGAATATTTTCTAAAGAATAATCTGGAAAGTCAATACCAGGTCATTCGGCAGGAATTAGGTAACCCCGACAGTGCATTATTTACTGAACAAATGGCCAAAATACGTAAGGAATACCCAAACCTGAAAGGCATTTTTGTAACGAACTCCAAGGCTTACGAAATGGCTTTTTACCTCGAAAAACACCGTTTAACCCAAATAAAGCTGGTGGGCTACGATTTACTGCCTAAAAATATTCAGTACTTAGAAGATGGTGTAATCAATTTTTTAATTAATCAGAATCCGAAAGGCCAGGGCTACTGGGGCATTTACCAGTTAACGGATAACCTGGTTTTTAAGAAAGAGGTACCCGCCATAAAACACCTTCCCCTGGATTTGATTACAAAAGAAAACCTGAATTATTACCTGGAAGTGGATTAAAAAGAAAAAGCTCCATAATAGGAGCTTTCTCTTTTTAATATTTTAGTTTAACAACCGCAATATTATATGGTAGGTAAGGCGGTAATTTCCTTAATATCATTGATGATTTTGTTGGCCAGGTGCTCAGCTGTGGCAATGGCATCCGACTCCGCGTAGATGCGGATAATGGGCTCGGTGTTCGACTTTCTTAAGTGCACCCACTCTTTGTCAAACTCTATCTTTACCCCGTCTATTTTGTTTATCGGCTGCCGTGCATACTTCTGGCTTACCTGCTCCAGCACCTGGTCTACATCTATCTCAGCCGTAAGCTCTATCTTGTTCTTGGAAATGTAGTAGTTCGGATACGT
>NZ_JBMQUD010000120.1:0-71684 GCF_057359045.1 Adhaeribacter sp. | reverse complement strand
TTTTGCCGGCGGCAATGCTTTGGAAAACCGGGGCGTAGATTACGGTAACCGGGCAGCAGATATTAACCCGGAAGATATTGAGAGTATGACTATTCTGAAAGGACCGGAAGCTTCGGCCTTGTACGGAATTGATGCGGCCTCCGGCGCCATTGTTATTACCACCAAGCGCGGCAAAACCGGTGCCCCGCAAATTAGCTACAGCAATAGTTTCCGGATGGACCGGCTTGTGCGGTTTCCAGAAATTCAGCAGATTTACGGTAGGGGAAGTTTGGGGGTAACAAACGAGGGTAGCACCATTACTACTTATTTTGGCTCAGAATATCCGGAAGGAACCCAATTTTACGATAACGTCCGGAATTTCTTTCAGACCAGTAACAGCCAAAAACATAATGTATCGGTTTCGGGCGGTACCGAAAATGCTACTTACCGCGTAGCGGCTTCTTATACCGATGCGGGCTCTTTTATTCCCAACACCGGCCAGCAGAAATTTAATTTTACCACCGCCCTTACATCTAAGTTTAGCAAATATTTATCGGCCGATGTTTCGGTGGGTTATACCAAATCAGATGTACAGTCGGTATTTAGTGTGAGCGGCGGTCCTTTGCTGGGTTTGTTGTCCTGGCCTTCTACCGAAGATGCAAGAATTTATTTAGACGAAAACGGCAACCGAAAATTCTTCTCGGCTGCAACTACCACTTCGGAATTAGAAAACCCGTTTTTTAACGTAAATAGTAATTCCATTAATTCTACTAACGACCGGTATATCACCAACGCCAAGCTGATAATTGATCCCACCAAATGGTTAAAAATTGTCGGTAACGTTGGTTTCGATTATTATACCAATCGCATTACCCAAATCCGGCATCCTGAGTCCAGAATGGCCGGCACAACCGGTGGTATTTTTGACCAGGCGGTTGATAATGACCGGAACTTAAATATGCAATATTATGCCCAGCTTACCCATTCTTTTTTTGGTGATAAGGTAAGCACCGATTTTAAAGTGGGTAGTGCCATTTACGACCAGAACAACTACATGCAGGCCGTGCAGGGTACAAAATTCCTGGCGCCCGATCTGTATTCGATCGAAAACACCGACCCAACTACTAACCGTGGCCGCAACCGGATAACCCAACGCCGTTTGGTGGGGGTATTTTCGAGTCTTAACGTAGGTTATAACGGTATGCTGTACCTGAACCTGACTGCCCGAAACGACTGGAGCTCTACCTTACCCGTACAAAATAACTCTTTCTTTTATCCCTCGGCTGGTTTAAGCTTTGTATTTACCGAACTGGCACCCTTAGCCAACATCAGAAATGTGCTTTCTTATGGTAAAATCAGGGCTTCGGTGGCCCAGGTTGGTAAAGATGCGGCTCCTTACATGATTCGGCCCTGGTTAGAGCCGCGTTCTACTACCGGCGGCGGTTTTGGCTACGCCACCAATGGGCCCAGCGAAGCCCTGGTTCCTGAAATAACTACTTCTTATGAAGTGGGTACCGAGTTTAAATTCTTTAACAACCGGTTAGGGTTTGATTTTGCTTATTTCAATAAAAGATCCCAAGACCAGATTGTAAGAGGCATGCGCCTGAGCTACGGTACAGGCTTTATTCTGAAAACCTTTAATGCCGGTGAAATTGAAACCGGTGGATTCGAAATTCAGTTAAATGCCACGCCGGTGCAGCTCCCGGATTTCTCCTGGGATATATTGGCCAATTTTAGCCACAACTACTCTACTTTGGTTAAGCTGCCCTCGTCTATACCGGAATATTATAACTCCGATACCTGGTTATACAACAACGTACGGAATGGCTCGCGGGTAGGTGGCCCGGTAAATTCGTTTACGGCTTATGAGTACGAACACAATCAAAATGGCGATATTCTGATAAATCCAGCATCGGGTTATCCGGTAAGAAATATTACCGATTGGGTGGTAGTTGGTAACCGCACGCCCGATTTTATTGTGGGCTTAACCAATGCCTTTACTTACAAAGGGCTTTCGCTTAATTTCTTATTCGAACTCAGAAAAGGCGGCGATGTATTTAACGCTACCGAGCATTTTCTTACCATTCGGGGATTAAGTAAAAGAACCTTAGACCGGCTAGAGCCCAGAATTTACGAAGGCATTTTAAAAGATGGTTTAGAAAATACCGAGAATCCCACTAAAAACAATATTGTTATAAATCCGGCCTGGGATTCCAATTTCTACTCGGCTACTTCCGGCGAGGTCGATTTTATCGAGAAAGATGTAAACTGGTTGCGCCTGCGGGATGTAACGCTACGCTATAGCTTGCCTAACTATCTGTTACAAAGAACCAAAATAGCAAAATCGGCCAGTATTTTCATAACCGGCACCGACTTGTTTTTACTTACCAATTATTCTGGTTTAGATCCGGTGGGTAGTGCCACCAGCCTGGCTACCGGTGGTAGCGGTGGTAGCGGCTTTGATTATGGTAACCTGCCTATGCCCATGGGCTTGAATATTGGCATTAATGTGGGCTTTTAATTTAAATACAGCATGAAGAAATTATTATATATTACGTTTATGGCGGCCAGCCTCTTAACCACTACTGGCTGCGAAGATTACCTCGATGTAAATACCAACCCCAACGGTCCGGATCAGGTAGTAGATCCGCATTTGTACCTGGCGCCTATGTTATCGGAGCTGGCCTTGGCCTTGCAACAGGATGGCCGTTATTTGGCGCGTTATACCGCCAACTGGCATGCCACCGTAGCAGAAACTTCCTGGGATCAGCACAGTTTTGTAAGCGGCAATGATATATCCGGGCAGGTGTGGCGCTCTACATATTATACCATGGGCCTGAACCTGCGCGACATGATTGCCAAAGCCGAAGAACAGAAAAAATGGGATTTTGTAGCCATTGGTTATGCCTTACATGCTTTTAACTGGCAAATAACTACTGATACCCACGGCGAAATTATTTATACCGAAGCTTTTGATCCTACTAAATCGGCTTTTAAGTACGATGCGCAGGAACTGGTTTACAGCGAGGTAAAACGTTATGCCGAGCTGGCCCTTACTTATTTTGAAAAAGCCAAAGCCGAACCGCATCCCAATTCCAGGTTAAGCGAAAGCGATTTAATTTATGGCGGAAATGTAGCCAAGTGGGAGAAATTTACCTACGGCGTATTGGCCATTAATGCCCAGCACCTAAGCAATAAATCTACCCAATACAATCCCGACCAGGTTATTGAGTACGTAAATAAATCGTTTGTTAATAACGACGACGATGCGACCGCGCGTTTTACCGGGGCTGTTTCGGCCGATGCTAGCTTTTTTGGACCTTTGCGGGGCAATTTTATTGGTACTACAGTGGCTACTACCAATGTGCGGCAGTCTAAATTTATTGTGAGCTTGCTCGATGGTACCAATCCGGTGTTGCAGGATCCCACCTTGGTCGGTAAAGATCCGGTTGCGCTTTTTAGTACCCAGCACCTGAAAGACCCCCGGTTGCCGGTTATGCTGGCGCCGGCTCCCGATGGCAACTACCGCGGTATTTCCTTTACCAGTTTAACTTCTGAATATCCAACGGTAAACCAACGCCCTAATAATTTGTACGGTATTGCCTCTGATGTAACCGCCAGCGTAGCCGCCGCACCCGGTAAATATTTGTTTCAGAATGCAGCCCGTTTCCCAATAATGACTTATGCCCAGTTGCAGTTTATTAAAGCCGAAGCAGCCTATAAAAAAGGAACCAAAGACGTAGTTTTAACCGCCTACAATGCTGGCGTAAACGCTCACTTAGACTATGTAAGAACCTTTTTAAACGGTGCTTACTTTACTGCCACCGCCACTACCGACCGGGCTAATTTTGATGCTCGCCGAGCCCTGTACCTGGCTAATCCTAAGTTAATGCCCCAAACGCCGGCCGACTTAACCCTTTCGCATATAATGTTGCAGAAATATATTGCCCAATGGGGTTGGGGTTTTCTCGAAACCTGGTCTGATTTAAGAAGATACCATTACGTAGGCGGCGAAAATGGCGGCTCTTACGAAGAAGTAGATACAGACCCAAGCGATAACGTTTTCCGGGGCTTTACTTTGCCCACCAGCATTGCCTCGGCCCAGAACGGAAAACCTGCTTACCGGGTACGGCCCAGATATAACTCCGAATATATCTGGAATGTGGAAGCCTTAAGAGAAATTGGTGGTCTGGATCAAGCTTACCATACCTACGAGACCTGGTTTAGCAAACCAGAATAATTAACGCCGGAACATAAATTTATAGCTTTTATGAAAAATACACTTTATAAAATAATAGGTGCTTTGGCTTTTGGCTTTTTATTTGCCGCCTGCGACGACCAGGGCAACGCCATTCCGGATCGTACCCAGTACGTAACCTCTGGGGCCATGCTTAAATTGTATAACCATGCCGAAGGGTCTCCGCAGGTGAATTTTTTCCTGAACGGCCAGAAAGTTACGGCTGCCACCACACCGGTAACCGGAATAATCCGGGGATTGGCATTTGGAAGTACTTACCCCAGTACCTACGGTTATGCCAATGTGCCATCCGGCGATTTTATTTTAGCCGCCATCGACACTATAACCTCCGAAACCAAGGGTACCGCCGTAGAATTAGCCAATAAAGGGTTGAGTCTGCCGGAAGGAACCACCAACTCGGCTTTTTTAATTGGAACCGCCGACAATTACGAGTTATTGGTAACCAAAGACGAATTGCCGCCGGCCAACTTTGGCAAAATCTATTTCCGGTTTATGCAAACGCTGGCCAATGCGCCTTACAACTTCGATGTATATGCCGTTCGGCAAGCGGTACCGGCCACTACTACACCGCCTATACAACCGGCCGAGCCCGAAATGCGGATAAAAATTGCTTCGGATATTCCATATAAAGGTTTTGGCGATTACGTAGAAGTGCCCCTGGGAAATTACCGGATAGAGTTTTATAAAGCCGGCAGTACCGCCGTAACCGACAGGTATACCGCTTATCCGACTTCTTCCGCAACGGCTGCAATTACTACTTTGGCGCTGGGGCGGGTTTATACCATCTACCTGCGGGGTGCCTGGTCGCAACCAGCCAAAACCACCCATATCGATTACTGGCGAGAACGCTAGTTTTAAACAGACTGATACCAAACAAGGAGGGCCACTAAAAGTGGCCCTCCTTGTTTGGTATAATATTGGTGTAATAGTTGAGTCTTTTACCAAAGAAACTAAGAATTTTATTTCACCTTTAAATTATTGCAATCTTAACCTAAATCTCCACGGTTATCCCAAAGGGAAGGCTGATATTTATAACTACTAAACTGAGTTAGAACGCCAGTTCTGTTTTAAGTTGGGTAAGTTTTTCGGCGGCAGCGGAATACCCTAACATCTGAGCTACCCTTAAATCAGAATAAGCCAGCTTTAATTTTCTTTGTTTTAATCTTTCACTGCCGCGCAAATAATAAGCTTCGCCGTTGTTTTGATTTTTACGGATGGCCTGATTGTACATGGTAATGGCTTTGCTGCTGTGCCCCGCCGATTGGTAAGCCCGCGCCAGGTTCATGTTACCGTAAAAAACTTTGGGGTATAAGCGGCGGGCAAATTCGTAAGATTTTATGGCTTGTACGTAGTTATGGCGTTGCATCATTACATCGCCCCGGTTATAGTGGGCCAAATAATCCCAAGGGTATAATTCCAAAGCTCGGTCTAAATCTTTTAAAGCACCATCCAGGTCGTCTAATTTACGTTTTGGGAAACTGCGGTTAAAATAATAGCGGCTAT
This sequence comes from Adhaeribacter sp., assembly GCF_057359045.1. NCBI lineage: Bacteria > Pseudomonadati > Bacteroidota > Cytophagia > Cytophagales > Hymenobacteraceae > Adhaeribacter > Adhaeribacter sp. The sequence continues at coordinate 65,944 of NZ_JBMQUD010000120.1, read as the reverse complement.
GGCGGGGTTCTTGGGCAATTAAGGTATCATAAACCGTAATGGCATCGCGGTAACGCTGGAGGCTGGTTAAGGCAATGGCCTTGTTATTAAGGGCATCGTAGTGGTTTGGTTTAAGTTTAATGGCTTGGTCCAGGTTTTTAACGGCATCTTCGTAATGCCCGTACTGCAGAAATAAAGTGCCTAAATTAAAATAAGCCTGGGTATAGCGCGAATTAAGCTTTAAAGCTTGGTTGTAATCGGCTAGGGCACCATGGTAATCGTTTAGATTGATTTTAATGGCGGCCCGCAGGTTAAAAGCCGAATCGTAAGCCGGATTTAATACCAGAATTTTATTTAAATTTTTGAGTGCTTGTTTGTGCGAACCGCTATAGGCAAATATTTGCGCCTGCCTATACAATCGGTGCACTTTCCGGTCGTTGGGCTTGGCCGAAAATAAGCCAAAAGTTAACCCGCATATTAAGAATAGTCTGAAGTAAAATTTTGCTGCCATACAAGTAATATACCTTCCCATGACTAAATTAAACAAAATCAGGTTTTATTGCCAGAAAAAATTTGGCTTATTTTTCTTAAAAACGGCTTTTTAACTTTAACGTTGGGCGTTTCGGTAGGAGTACTTTCGTTTTGCTGCCGGTCGAGCGCTGTAACGGCGTATTTGTAACGTTGGCCAGGCTCTACGGAGTTGTCTAAGTAAGTAGTTTGGTCGCCAAATACCTTACCAACAATATATTGCGGGTGGTTGGTGGCTACTGGTTCGTGGGCCAAATACCGGTATATAATGTAATAGCGGGCCGACTCCCTGTTAGGTAAATTAGCTGGGTTTTCCCAGGATAAATAATTGCCCAAATAGGTGTCTTTAACTTTAACATTGGTTGGGGCCGGTGGCGGCGAACCTTTCTTCCAATCCATAATGGGTAATAATGCCGGGTACCGGTAAAACTGATTCCGCAGAGAATCTTGTACGTGGTTAGGATTATTCATTAAAGATTTAGAACTGAAGAAAACACTGCCCTGTACCAAAGGCAAAGAGCGGTTTAGCCGCAATTGGCGCGGTATTTCGGTGGCAGTATGCCAGGCCTGGTTTACATCTTTATTTATTTTATACGGGCCGTGCCCGATATATAAATGCCGGTTAAAGCTGTTGCGGGTCCACCATTCAACTATGGTTTTATAATCGGCAGCCGGATGGCCAATGTGCCAGTAAACCTGTGGTACCAGGTAATCTATCCAGCCGGCTTGCAGCCACTTGCGGGTATCGGCGTAGAGCGCACTGTAAGAGGGCGCACCGGCGCGGGTAGCTGAGCCCAGCGGGTCTTCGGATTGGTTTTTCCAGACTCCAAACGGACTAATGCCAAATTTAACGTACGGTTTGGTAGCATTAATACTGTCGGAAATAGTTTTAATAAGTAAATCTACGTTGTTGCGCCGCCAGTCGTCTTTCTTAGCAAAACCAGTTCCGTATTGTAAAAAGGTACTATCGTCCGGAATAGGTTTATTTGGTACCGGATACGGGTAAAAATAATCATCAAAGTGGACCCCGTCTATATCGTACCGCCGCACCACATCCATTATTACCCGCGTAATATAAGCGCGTACCTCCGGCAAACCCGGGTTAAAAATTAATTTGCCTTCGTAGGTCAGAAACCACTCCGGACGGGTCTTGGTAATGTGTTTTGCATCGGTTACCGAAGCTGTATCGAAAGTAGCGCGGTAAGGGTTAAACCAGGCGTGAAATTCCAGGCCGCGTTGGTGGCTCTCGTCGAGTAAAAAAGTTAATGGATCGTAAGGCGGATTTGGTTCGCGTCCTTGTTTGCCCGTGAGCCACTCCGACCAAGGTTCTAAGCCACTCCGGTACAAAGCATCGGCGGCAGGCCTAACCTGTACAATTATCGCGTTCATGCCATTTTTTTGTTGTTCATCTAAAATATACCGGTACTCGGCTTGTTGTACCACCGGCGATAAACCTTTTTGGCTGGGCCAGTCTATATTGGCCACGCTCGCAATCCACACGGCCCGGAACTCACGTTTAGGCGGCTGATTTTGGGCTATACCTTCGGTAATAAAGCAATAAGCAAGTAAAAAAAAGATAAAGTATTTCATGAAGAAACTGCACGCGCAGCCGGCAAAATTTAAAAGAGGAATTAATTACAAATTTGAGAATATGCCGCGGATTGGCAACAGGCCAAACAAAAAATTAGCGCTAATATTTAGATGAAACTTGAGTTTTGCCCTTATCAGCTTAGCCTTTAGACAAATTAAAGCAGGCAAAATTTAGGAATGAAAATAAGAGGCAGGTAGTAAAAGTAGTTAACCGACTTAACGGATATTTAAAGTTAAAAACGAGACACAAACTACCAGCTAAAATTTAAATATTAAAAAGCAGGTATAGAATTTGATTAAGTAAGATCAGAATAAAATAAAAATATAAGTTGTGGGGTTTACTTTTGTAAACAAAGGTGGTAAAACCACTTATACCCAAACGCCAAACTTACGTAAAACCCAAATCTTTTTTACCAATTACGATCTAACATTTCTTTGCAAATCATGAAAAAACACCTTTTAATGCTCTCTTTTCTTTTGCTTACAGCCCTGTCGGTTTCGGCGCAGAAATACCGCACCAACGCCGGGGTTCGGTTTGGCCGCAACGATTTTGGCGTATCAGTACAGCAAAAAATATTCGAACAGGTAACCTTACAGGGTATTGTGGCCGCCGGTAGTAGAGAAGTAGATGGTACTTTATTAATTCAAAAGCATTTCCCGATAATTGGTAAAGGATTTAATTATTATATAGGTGCTGGTGTGCACGCGGGTACTTTAAAAGATTATGGCGGTTTTTATGGGGCCGATGCTATTCTGGGAGGTGAGTTAAAATTGCCGGTATTCCCGCTGGTGCTATCTATAGATTTAAAACCGGCGGTGCATGCCAGCCACGAAGATTGGCTTACCCTGGATGGTGGCTTTACCCTGCGGTATATTTTGGTAAAAGAAAAAGTAGAAAAGAAGCGCTTTGGCATTTTTGGAGGTGGCAAGAACAACGACCGCAATAAAAAGAATAATAAAAAAGAAGAGCCTCGGCGGGGCATTTTTAACTGGTAAAATGGCAACAACTTTGTCTTTCGGCCGTTGTTGAACTAACAAGTGGTTTCTGGTAATACCTCCAGAAGATAAAAGCTAAATTTAAATATACCATGCAGGAAGAACGATCTATGGAAAGTTTGCTGGATACGCAGCAGAAAAAACTGGCATTTTTTCAGAACCTGATTTTACTGGCCGCCGCCGACGGCATTTTGGAAGCCGATGAAGGCCGGTTTTTATTAGATGTAGGCAACCGTTTAGGACTAAGCCCCGAGGAAGTAATGCCCATTGCCGATAACCTGCATCTGTTAAGTTTTATCATTCCGGCCGAAGGCTTGCAAAAAACCATGGAATTACAAACCCTGGTGCAAATGATGCTGGAAGACGGGCAAATTCATAAAAAAGAATATGCGCTTTGCTTAGATTATGCCAACCGGATTGGCTACAGCAAAGAAATTTTAGACGATATGGTTAAACAACTCTCGGCGAATAAAGCACCGGCGGATAAACGTTAAAGCCATTATTACAAAATTTTAAAAGCCGGGTAGTTTAAAGCTACCCGGCTTTTTTGTGGTGGCAATTTAAAACGTGTTTCTTTTAAGCCGCAATCTTTATAATAAAATAATAATTACTTTCTGCCAGAAACAAAACCCATAATTTATCAGCAAAATAAAAGCCCGCTTAGGCGGGCTTTTATTCGGATTAATCACACACAAACAAAACAAACTATTGATCAAGTAGTTGTTTATATCAAACCCATCTCAAAACCAGAAAGCTTTTATGGGTATATATTTTTCCTGCTTAATCAGAAATGCTATATTTAATTAGTTTTACCTAATCTTATTTTTTACTAAACTTTTAAGTTTTTAATTTAACCCTTACAATTAAGCGAGTGCTTAAAACTAGGGAGTTACAAACTTTAAATATTTAACTAAGGAGTAAGGTTGTTTCTATATATTATCTTTAACCGTTTTACAAATATTTCAGCTTTAAAAGCTTAGGCGAAGAAATCGCAGTTCCGGAGGTACAATCTGCCTTCGATGGTTAATTTTACGAGTAATTTGTCGCTAATAACTTTAGCTTCAATCCAGCCTTGTTTTAAAAGGTAACGGGCAAATTCAATTAACTCGGTCCAGTTTTTGGTTTCCAAACCGGGCAGGTCCGAAATATCGTGGTGCTTCTCCGGTTCGCAGTTCAGCACGTTTAAAACAATCTGCGTCATGGAGAATACTTCTTCGGGCGCCACTTGCTCCATCCCAACAAAGTTGATGGCAGCATTAAAAACGTTTTTGGTTTCGTAGCGGTAGTAAGTCCGTAAATAACCCCGTTCTGCCATTTCTAAACCAATTGCATCGCTTTGGTGCTGCTCGCCAATAGAATCCAGGTAGCCGGTAATATCCCACATATTGCCAGGTATTTCCTGTTCTTTTATGTAGAGCCACGCCAGCGTTTTGTTTATGATGTCAGAAGTATTCATAATGGTTAGCAGTAGTATTAGCAGTTTTTATTAAGACAAACGTACTAAGTTATTATTTCTGGTAAAAGGACAATGTGCCGGTGAAGGTAACATGTATTTTTGCGTATAAATATTTTAATAATATGCGTTTTAATGCTATTATAGGCTGTTTTATATGTTTATATGGCTTTAAATAGTGTTATAAAGTAACAAATATTATATTTTTAGTGTATTTATTTTTTTTGAATTTTGGATATCTCAAACTGCGAATAGGCGAAACAGAGGGTAAAAATAAAGGATTCCCGGCCTTTTTTGTATAAACAAATGTTGCCGGAAATCCTTTCTAAAATTATATGCCCTTTTTACATTTAATCGTATAACCAAGCCTGCAGGAGTTCTTTTTGCTTTTCAGTGGCTGCCGGATCAGGGCGTAATAAGTGCATGGTTGTAACCGGTGTTTGAGTAATTTTACCTACTAATTTTTGCCGGATAATTTTACCTTGTTTGTCTTTGCGGCTAACAGTTACCTCTAAGGGTGCGCCGGGTTCAGCGCTGGTTACGTGTTTGTTTATCATGGCTCCTAAATTAGCAGTTGTTACGTCCTGGCCGTTGATTTCGAGTAGAATATCGCCGGTTTGGTAGCCCATTTTTTTACCAAATTCGTTCATGTTGGCGGTGCCTGCAATAGTAACCCGACCGTCCTGATTTACCCCGGTTTCTACCTTGCCAAAAGTATTAACCAGTTCGGTGGCTTGCGGCTGGTAAGTTATACCTACGGTAGCAAATATTTGGGCGTAGGGCAAGGGGGTATTTCCTTCAACGTATTGCCGGAAAAAGTCTCTGATTTCGGGATAGGTAAGCGCGGTAATTTTATCAAATAATTCTTCGTCTTTAAAAGATTTATCTTTGCCGTAAGTTTTGGCTAAATCGGTCATGAGATGGCGTAACCCGTATTTCCCGTCTGATAATTCGCGTAAGCGAATGTCTAAAGCCAGCCCGATTAAAGCGCCTTTCTGATACACATTTCCATACTGATTTTCGTGTACATCTAAGGCCCCTTTGCTCAAAACCGTAAAAGGTAAGGTATCGTTGTAGCGCAACGAACCTGCAATGTAACTCCGTAGTTTGGTTAAATATTCTTCGGGGCTCAACAGTTTTTGGTTGGCTTGCACGTGGGTCGCGAAATATTCTGTAACACCCTCGTACAACCACAAATGCTTCGACATTTTAGGATTGATATAATCAAAATCGCCGATTTCTTCGGAGTGGATGCTAAGCGGCGTTACAATATGAAAAAACTCGTGGGCGGCAATGCTCCGGATTTGATTGGCAATTTGTTGTGCGTTAAAAGGCGGCAAATAATACACCGACGAATACGAGTGCTCTAAAGCTCCGTAAGACCCGGTGGTATTATACGCGTCGTCTACATAAATCAGGAAAGCGTATTTATCTACGGGCAACTGGCCACCTAAATAATTTTTTTGCGCTTCCAGGATCTGCTTAATATTTTGGGCAATTATTTCTGATTTTACATCGTTTTTAGCCGAATAAACCGAAACCAGTACATCAGCACCACCAATTTTAAGCATGGCGGTATCGGGTAAACTATACATCAGGGGGGCATCTACCACTTCCATGTAAGAATCAATGCGGTAGGTGTCGGCAGTGGGGGTGGTTTTAATGGCTTTAAGCGGGGTAGAACCGTAAAACTGCTCGGGTTTGGTAACGGTAATTTCGTAAGGTACCCTTTTCATGCCGTCGAAGTAACCTATAAACCCGTGGGTATTAAGTAAAAAGTTTTTATTTTCTTCGATGTTGGTACCGGCGGGTTCAAATACAATTTCATCTTTGCGGGTTTTATCAAAAGTGTCGTCTACCCAGTAAGTTATCTGGTCCAGTGATTTGGCTTTGCTTATTTTCCAGCGGTTTTCGTCTAGTCTTTCAACGGGCAAAGACCGGCCTTTTTTATCGGTTGCTTTAAACCCCGTTAAATATTTGCCAAAGTTATAAACCGCATAGGTGCCTGGCACAATTTTAGGCATGTTGTAAATAATTTCAGCTTCCTTAATATCGGGTGATTTTAAGGTAACCTGTATCCGGTCGTCTTTTACCTGGGTTAGGTTTAACGTAAATTGGTATGGTTTTTCTTTTACCAGATTATCGGTAGCAAATGCACTAAGCCGCAGGCTTATGGCAAGGCACAAAAACAGAAAACGGTTCATAAGAAAATTAATCGAGGTGGTACGCACGCTGTTTAGAGGTTTAAGAAAAAACTGTTAAGGTAATACGTAAATTCGCCGCAAATATTGGCTACACCAGGCAACGGAAAGCTAGCAATATTTTAGCTGATGTAGCAAGCAAACTTAAACCGGAGCAAAAGTCAGGAATATTTAGACTAAGGGTTATGCTTGTAAATGAATATTTTAAATAATTTGAGTTAAGTAAAAGTCTATTTGCCTTCGGGGTTAACCTGTTGAATAGGTTTGTAACTGTTTAGATAACAATAATTTACCGGCAAGGCTAAGGTAAATGGTTTGGGTTGAATATTTTATTCGGATCGTAAGGCTTTTACCGGGTTGGCGGTGGCTGCTTTGGCGGCTTGCAAACTAACCGTGAGCATGGCTACTACCATGGCAAAAGCCCCCGCCAAGAAAAATATACCCAAACCGAGTGGAACCCGATAGGCAAAATCCTGGAGCCAATGGTGCGTGCCGTACCAGGCAATGGGCGTCGCCAGTACTATCGAAACAACTACGAGTAAGGCAAAATCTTTCGTCAGGAGAATAATGATACCGGTTACCGAACTACCCATTACTTTCCGAATGCCGATCTCGCGGGTGCGTTGCTGGGCCGTAAAAGAGGTAAGGCCAAATAAACCGAGGCAGGCAATAATAATGGTTAAAGCGGCAAAATAACCAAATATGGCCAGCATCTTTTCTTCGGTACGATACTGCTGGTCAAAAAACTCATCCATAAAAAAATATTCCATGGGGTGTTTGGGATCAAAGTCTTTCCATTTATCCTGAATAAACCCGAGTATAGCCGGTAAATTTTGGGTATTTACCCGAACGGCCAAATATCCCCACGAGGCCGGTTTCAAAGCCATAATGAGCGGTTCTATAGCGCTGTGCAACGAGGCATAATGAAAATCTTTAACCACGCCTATTACCTTAGCATCGTAATCGCCAAACTGAATTCTTTTGCCAATTGGGTTTTGCCAACCCATTTTTCTGGCCATGGCTTGGTTTATGAGCACGGCTTCTTTTAAATCGGTAGCCATATCCTGTCCAAAATTACGACCCTGAACCAAGGGAATATTTAGTACTTCCAGAAAGTCATAATCAATGGCAATAACGTAACTGGTACGCTCGGTTTGTTTGCCATTTTGCTCCAGCAAGGTTATAATGGTACTGGTGGGCGTACCAGGAATATACGTGGTATTCGAAACGCTTGCGATGGTCGGGTTGGCCAGTAGTTCCTGCTTTATTTCGGGCAGTTTATTAATCAGCGTAGTGTCGCCTACGGGTACATCAATTACTACTACCTGCTCTTTCTGGAAACCCAGGTTGGCGTTTTTAATAAACTGCATTTGGCTGTAAACCACCAAAGTGCCAATAATCATAACCAACGAAATGGTAAACTGCAGCACTACCAGAAATTTGCGCAGCCAACTGTTGCCGCCATGCGGGCTTTTATCAGATTTAAGTACTTCTACGGGTTTAAAAGCCGACAGGAAAAAAGCTGGATAACTGCCGGCCACTAACCCAACAAATAAAATTATACCCAGTAATGCCAGCACAAAAGAGGTATCAGTAAAGTAAGTGTACCGGAAGTTTTTATTTGTAAGTTGGTTAAAGTACGGTAACATGATTTCTACCAAAGCCAAAGCCAGCAACATGGCAAACACTGTAATCAGGACCGACTCGCCAATAAATTGCCGGATAAGCTGCGACCGGTAAGCGCCTACCACTTTGCGTAAACCTACTTCGCGGGCACGTTTGGCCGAGCGGGCCGTTGCCAGGTTCATGTAATTGATACAGGCAATTAGTAAAATAAAAACGGCTACAAAACTAAAAATATATACGTAGGCTTTGTTACCAGTTGGCGCCGGCCCTTCTTTCCATTCGGGGTTCAGGTGTATTTCCCGGATAGGTTGCAGGTAAAAGTTTAGGCTGGCGGTTAGTTGGTTTTCTTTTATCCAGGGGTTAATGGTAGTTTTACTCAGTAGATCCAGCTTTTTTTGCAAACCGGCCGCTTGCGTTTTATCCGGCAACAGCACGTACGTGTACCAGTTTAGCATGAGCCAATTAGTAAGCGTGGTGGGCACATTAATATCGGGTACGCCGCGGCCCAATGTAATAGCCGAAAGCAAGCCACTAATTTTTAAATGCGAATGGTCGGGGTTTTTAATAACCCCCGTAACCTGGTGGGTGTTTTTGCTGAATTTTACCAATTGCCCCATAGCGGCGGCCGGGCTGCCAAAATATTTAATGGCCAGTTCTTCGGTTAATACTATGGTTTTGGGGGCATTTAGCGCTGTGGCCGGGTTGCCCAAAATAAACGGGTAATCAAAAACTTTAAAGAAACTGCTATCGGCAAATAGCAGGTCTTCTTGGTTAAAAGCTTTTTCACCAATCCATAGGGTTTGTTTGGCTATTGATAAAGCTTTGGTTACAGCTTCTATCTCGGGGTAATTTTTATCTAAAGTTGTTGCCAGCCTAAACGGTGTAACTGCATTTTTATCGTGCTGCCCTTGCATTACCAGGTCGGTTACTACGCGGTAAATCCGGTCGGCCCGTTTAAACTGGCGCTCGTACGTGAGTTCATCTTCTACAAATAAAAAGATTAAAATACAAGCCGAAATGCCGGTTGCCAGCCCCAGAATATTTATTGCCGAATAAATTTTATGGCGGTGCAAGTTGCGCCAGGCAATTTTAAAGTAGTTCTTTAACATAGTTTTTGGGCGTACAATGTTGGGTTAAAATTTCGCTGTCGAATAAACGGATAATGCGATGACTATACTCGGCGTGAGTTGGTGAGTGCGTAACCATTACCACTGTGGTACCATTTTGGTTTAAAGTTGAGAGTAATTCCATTACTTCCTGGCCGGTAGCCGAATCGAGGTTGCCGGTAGGTTCATCGGCCAAAATAAGCGCCGGCTTGGTAACCATTGCGCGGGCAATAGCCACCCGTTGCTGCTCTCCGCCCGATAATTGCCCCGGAAAATGCTCTCGGCGGTGCCCGATTTGCATTTGGTAAAGGGCGGCGTTTACCCGTTTCTTTACTTCCGTAGCCGGTAAATGCTGGTAAATAAGCGGTAGCTCAATATTTTCGGATACTGTTAGTTCGTCGAGTAAATTAAAGTTCTGAAAAATAAATCCAATATTTGCTTTCCGGAGTTCGGCCTGCTGCTTTTCGGTATACCGCGAAACGTCTTTGCCCAGAAAATATAATGCCCCCGCCGTAGGGTTATCGAGTAAACCCAGTAAATGGAGTAAAGTAGATTTGCCGCAACCCGAAGGACCCATAATGGCCACAAACTCGCCCCGGTTAATTTCCAATGAAATATTAGCTAAGGCCAGGGTTTCTACGGCCCCATTAACATATTTCTTTTGTAAATTTATCAGCTTTAGCATACATTTTGGCCGCCTGTAACAAAGCTGCTCCTTTTAGATAGATTGCCCTTCTGCCGGATTTTCAAGAAAGGTGCCATTTTTCAGGATGTGTTAATAGCCTAAAATTACCTGCATTTTAAAGCAAATATTTAATTTTACTGTACGGTAACGTACAGTTATTGCCTGATACCGGACACCACCCAAGTTGATAGGGGAGATGCAAACAGAGAATATTGCCCTTGGATTTGCCTTAGGGGAGTAAATGTGTATTGGCACAAGGCTTGTAGCTGCTCCGTTAGATTTATATTTTTATAAGTGACAAGCTAAAAATTACCTTACCCCATTTGTTTATCAGTAACAGACAAAGTTTTCACACCTTATTGATTATTTTGAATAGTGATAGATCAATATTTTAAGAGCTCAAAACTGATTACTTACTTACCACCACCTTGCTTTACATGAGTAGTAAAATTGATTGCCGCATTTTAATTGTAGACGACGAAGAAGATATTCTGACGGCCGGCCGTATTTTTCTGAAACAGCATTTTAGTTACGTACGCACCGAGCCCAATCCTACCAAGATACCGTACCACCTGGAGAACGATATTTTTGATGTAATTCTGCTGGATATGAATTACACGGCCGGGGCTACTAACTCTAAAGAAGGTTTCGATTGGCTGGCCCGGATACTGGAAATTGACCCGGCAGCAGTAGTAATTATGATTACCGCTTACGGCGATGTAGAACTGGCCGTACGGGCCCTGAAAGAAGGGGCCACCGATTTTGTGCTGAAGCCCTGGCAAAACGAGAAATTATTAGCTACTCTAACTGCCGCCTGTCGGTTACGCAAATCTACCTTAGAAGTAAAAACCTTGGTAGATAAACAACGCAACCTGAATCAGGTACACAATGCCCATTACGCCGATTTTATTGGCATTTCGGCACCTATGCAAAAGGTTTACCAAACCATTGAGAAAGTGGCGGGTACCGATGCCAATGTTTTAATACTCGGCGAAAATGGAACGGGCAAAGAGCTGGCGGCCCGTGCTTTGCATCGGAAATCGAAACGGGAGCAGGAAGCTTTTATTAGCGTAGATTTAGGAGCAGTAAGCGAAACTTTATTCGAAAGCGAATTATTTGGCCACGCCAAAGGTGCATTTACCGATGCCAAAGACGACCGGGCGGGCCGTTTTGAAGTAGCCTCGGGTGGAACCTTGTTCCTCGACGAAATCGGGAATTTAAGTTTAGGGTTACAGGCCAAATTACTAACTGCTTTGCAGAGCCGCCAAATAACCCGTTTGGGCACCAATAAACCCCGCACTATTGATATTAGGCTGGTATGCGCCACCAATATGCCTTTGTACGAGATGGTAGGGCAGGGACGATTCCGGCAAGATTTGCTTTACCGCATTAATACCGTAGAATTGCATTTGCCGCCCCTGCGGGAGCGGAAAGAAGATATACCGTTGTTGGCCGAGCATTTTCTGGTACAATACGGGCGCAAATACCACAAGGCCAATCTAAGTTTCGAGAAAGCTACCCTTAAAAAACTAATTGATTACCACTGGCCGGGCAACATTCGGGAACTAGACCACGCCATTGAGCGGGCGGTAATTTTAAGCGATCAGGTTACTTTACGTCCGCTCGATTTTGAATTTATGCAACCAGCGGCTGTACCTCCGGTTTCAGTAACCGAAGAGTACACTTTAGAAATGCTGGAACGCCTGATGGTGCAAAAAACCTTAAGCAAGCACGCCGGTAATATTACCCACGCTGCCCGCGAACTGGGCTTAACTCGTACGGCCTTGTACCGTCGTATCGAAAAATATGGTTTATAATAGCTTTCGGTTCCGGGTGTTGCTCCGGTTTTTCCTGCTCATGGCGGTTACCGCCGCTTTTTTGTTTGTGCTGGTTTACCAGCATTGGTACATTACGGCCTTTTGTCTTGGGCTGTTGATGGTGGCTTTGCTGTACGATTTATTTAATTATATCGAAAAAACGAATCGCGAATTGGTACGCTTTTTTTCGGCTATCCGGTACGGCGACTTTACCCAGCAATTTAATTCCGGTAAACCAAACGACGCTTTTGGGGGCTTATACCACGAGCTGAACCAAATAATTAGTACCTTCCAACGTATAAAAGCCGATAAAGAAGCCAACCACCTGTATCTGCAAAGCCTGGTTGCCCACCTCCGCATAGGTATTATTACCTTTAACAAAAACGGTGAAGTAAACCTGATAAACCAGGCGGCCAAAGATTTGCTCCAGGTGCCGCACCTTACCACTATTACAGCCTTAAACCGCGTTAGCCCGGATTTGGTAAGCGCCATGGAAGCCCTGGAAAACGAAGAAAGTAAGCTGATTGTTATTTCGCAGAAAGAAGAACAACTGTTGCTTACCGTAAAAGCAAGTACTTTTTGGTTGCAGGGGCAGTTGCTCAAAATTATTTCGCTGCAGAATATTCGTTCCGAAATGGAGGAAAAGGAGTTAGATGCCTGGCAGAAATTAATCCGGGTGTTGTCGCACGAAATTATGAACTCCATAACGCCGGTTATTTCGCTTACTAACAGCATTGGCACTTTGGTAGAAACCGAATTAATTAACCGCAATTCCCAGACCGATTTAGATGAGGAAATAATTCAGGACATCCGGACCGGCCTCCAAACCATTGAAAAACGCAATGCTGGCTTGTTACAATTTGTGGATAAATACCGCCAGCTTACCCGCATACCCAAGCCGCAGCTAAAGCCTATAGTGTTAAATGAACTATTAGCAAGCACCAGGCAATTGGTTTCGCGGGAATTTCGGGAAAAACGGGTCCAATTAACATTACGGCTCCCGGCTACGCCGCTCCCGGTGCTGGCCGATGGTGTTATGCTGGAACAGGTACTCTTAAACCTGCTAAAAAATGCCCAGGAAGCTTGCCAGGAATGTCCGGAACCGCACGTAGAAATTACAGCTTACTTGGATACGCAGGAAAATAACCGGGTTAAAGTAGAAATTAAAGACAACGGCCAAGGTATACCCCCCGAGATCCTGGACCAGATATTTGTACCTTTTTATACGACTAAGCGCCAGGGTTCCGGCATTGGCTTAAGTTTATCCCGGCAAATTATGCGCCTGCACAAAGGTAGCCTGCGGGTAAGCCATACGGCTCCCGGTCAAACCGTTTTTACCCTGGTATTTTAAGCCTGCGCCTGACTTGCCCCGGTAAATTGCCGGATAATTTGGTTTAGCTGGTGGGCCGGTACTACCCCTGATTGCCGCCAGAGTACTTTACCTCCCTGGAACAAGATAAGCGTAGGAATACCCTGCACCCGGAATTGCTGGGCCACCGCTTGGTTTTTATCCACATCAATTTTAATTACTTTTACTTTACCGGCATTTTCGCCGGCTACCTGCTGAATAATCGGGCTCATGGTTTTACAAGGGCCGCACCAGTCCGCGTAAAAATCTACCAGCACCGGCATACCCGGGCTGTTAATAAGTTCAGAAAACGATTTTTTTGGCATCTTCTTCGGCTTAAAAAGTTATTCTAATTTTTGGTATATTTTTACGCTATCCGTTAACTAAGGGTCAAAAAGTCCATAAAAAATATAAATTTTACTTCCCTTTCTCCCTGTCTTTCAATTATCTTAAACCCAGAATAAAAGCAAATCTATCCTGTTTTAAAGCATTGTACTCGATAACGCAGAAGTGTATTGCTGAATTTTTCCAGAAAAAAGTTATGGTTTATAAACCAAAATGATTAAATTATGCTTCTTAACCAAAGCAACGCAATTATGGGACGTTTCTTGCTTTTGTTTATTCTGGTTTTGGCTGGTTTCTGCCACATTGATGCGGATGAAAATAGTACGCGGGTTATGGCGCTTGGCCAAGATAAGACTACTACCGTTTATCTGGTGCGGCATGCCGAAAAGGAAACCCTAAACCCAAAAGATGAAGACCCGGATTTAAACGCCATTGGTTTAAAACGGGCAGCAGACCTGAAAGCTTACTTACAGGACGTACCCATTGATGCTTTTTTCTCGACTAAGTATAAGCGTAACCAGCGCACCATTGCTCCCCTGGCCCAGAGCCGACCGATTCAGTTGTACGAAGCCCACGATTTTACCAACCTGCGCGACCGCATACTCCAGGATTTTAAAGGAAAAACGGTTTTGGTTGTAGCGCATTCTAACACGCTGTTGCCAATTATAGAAGCGTTTGGGGCGCAAAAGCCTTTTGCCCAAATCGGCGATAATGATTACGATAATATTTTCCGACTCAGAATATCGGGTAAAGGCAAGGCTACACTGCAAGCCAAAAAGTTTGGGGTAATAAGTACCCAGGCCACTCGTTTATAAGTTGCCCAGCAAGTAGAAAACGTCTTCTTTGAACCCATTTTTTAAAACCACGCCGGGGTTTATCTGCTTGTCCAATGGTCTAATCTGGGCCAGTATAATTCATGCTTATCTAATCAGGATAGGCCTATTTAGCCACCATTTTAATATTTAACTGCTGCATTTTTGCTGCATTCTGAAGGAGCAAATACCCTAAAAATGGTCTTGCTCAAAGGTTTGGTTGTGCCCGGAAAATTATTAATCAGGGGTTTATTTTAAGGGAACTTATAGCAGCTTATTCGGTTTACAATAAGAGAATTAAGCTTTTTTTAACCTTAACTTTAATTGTGAAAAAATATATAAATCTTACGTGGTTATTTATCTGGGGCCTTTTGGCCAGTACCGGCTGCCAGCAGGAAGAAGCCAAAGCGACCGTGCCGGTGCCCGAAAAAGACCATTTAGTTACAGCTAAGTTGGTAGCCGAACTGCCGCAGGCTATTTTGCAGGCCATGGCCGATTCGCGGGGTTACCCGGGCATTAAAGGCGATATTAAAAACGATATCCAGGTATTTAATGTAACTTACCTTACTACTTACCAGGGCAAGGAAATTCAGGCATCTGGTCTGATGTGCGTACCTAAAAATGCTACCGGCACTTTGCCCATTTTATCGGGGCAACACGGTACTACTTTTGAACAGCAAGATGCGCCTACTAATTTTCCGGCTACTTTGTCGGGTTTCGAGTTGTTCGCTTCGGCCGGCTATCTCACCGTAATTCCGGATTATATTGGCTACGGTATTTCCAAGCATATTTTTCATCCGTATTACGACCAGCAGCATTCGGCTTTGGCGGTAATAGACTTAATAAAAGCCGCTAAATCTTATGCAGGTAAAAACAACCTGGCCTTAAACGATAAACTATTTTTAGTGGGTTATTCCGAAGGCGGCTACGTAACGTTGGCTGCCCAGAAAGAAATTGAAAAGAACCCGAGTCATAAACTAAAAGTTACGGCTGCGGCATCCGGTGCCGGTGGATACGATCTTACGGGTATGCTGGGCGAGGTAACTTCGGGTAAAACGTATCCGAACCCATCTTACCTGGCTTTTATTTTACAAGCTTTTAACCAGAGCAATGCCTGGAACCGTCCGTTGACCGAGTTGTTTAAAGAACCGTACGCCAGCCAAATGCCTACTTTATTTAATGGCGTGAGCAGTGCGGGTACCATCAACCGCGCTTTACCTACCGACCCGGCCAAGTTATTTAACGCTACTTTTTTTGCCGAATTGAAAAAGCCTGAAGGTGAATTAGCCCTGAAAAAAGCCTTGGTAGCCAATAGCCTGACGACCGATTGGGTACCCACCAGTCCAACCAAAATTTACCAGGGCACGGCCGATCCGGTGGTTTTTTATCAGAATTCGAAAGGCGCTTACGATAAATTTATTTCGGCAGGAGCCAAAGATTTAGAATTTATTCCTATTCAGGGCGGTACGCACAGCAGTAGTATTGAACCCATGTTATTATCGGTTATCCCGTGGTTTCAGGGATTAAAGCAAGATGCAGTTAAATAAAATATTACCATATTAATTAAACCAAAGGGCGGGTACTGGCAACAGTACCCGCCCTTTGGTTTAAAGGCATTAAGAATTTTATTGCCGGAAGTTATTATTCTGGTTAATTGGCTGTTGCACCGGCTGAGGTACATAACCCGGTACAAAAGTAGGTATTCCCCGATGAGCCAGAGATTTAAGCAAAATCAAATCGTAGAGTAGCTTTGCCCAGACTAATATACAAGGTACTGCTTTAACAACGTAAGGCTCAAAATAATTTTTCCGGATAAACCGCGGGTAAATATCAGTAGGTGCCAACTCCGAAAATACAATAACCAGAACAAATAGCACCAGGTTAAGGGGTTTGGGTTCTTGCGAAAAATACCAGATAACTACGCCGCTTAACGCAATTATAAAAGTAGCCGATTCGGCCCGGTGGTTAAAAATTATTACCCAAATCAGGATAGAAGCCAATACCTGCAACCGGAAACCGTAATCGCGGTATTTTTTCAGGTGCAGTAAAGGCATACAAAATAACACGACTCCGGCGAGTAATACATATATTTTGTTTAATTTAATGCCAAACCAGGTTTTTAGCCAGCCCATCACCGAAAAGCCATCCGAAATAGAATGATCATTGGCCAGCAGGTTGTACCAGCTTTGGTACAGGTACGAGAAATTATTCGTATCTACCACCAGCAACGGTAACAAAAACCAGAATAAACCCCACATAGCGGTATACAAAGCCAGCTTGCCTTTTTGCGGATAAAACAAGTACAAAGCCATGGCTACCAAACCAAATATTTTTATAAAAGTACAGAAAACCAGGCAGCCTGCAGCCCACCAATAATGTTTGCGCTCCAGCAAGCCAAAGCCCAGAATTATTAATCCGCAGGTTAAGGCATTGCTTTGTTCGTTTTGCAGTGACGTTAATAATTCTACTGCCACCGCCAAAAGCATGAGGGCTTTTATTTTATCGCTTATTCCGGGCAAGTACCGGAAGCCCCAAAATAACGCTAACACATTTACCAGGTTCCAGAAAAGTAAACCCGCAAAATCGGGCAAAAGCGCAAACAAGCCAAAAAACAGGGCAAAACCCGGACTGTATTTATAAAGATCCCATTGCTCATCCAAGTAAAGTTGGTACAAATCTTTGCCTGCCAGCAAATGGTAAAAAGACTGCTTAAAAATAATGTAATTGTTATAGTGCGTATAATATTTGCCGTTGTTGTGGTTAACCGATAAGGGTTTTAGATAAGCCTGGAGCGTAGCAAAAATGGTTAAAGCAATAAAAAGGATTAAAATAAATTTATAATCGATTTTAAGATTGCGTATGCGCCGGAACATGCAGTAAAAGAATAAATTTAAAAAAATGTTAATACGCCAGGAGCTATTTTCTAATACCGGTTAATTTTTAACCAAGGGCTTGTATTAGTTATAAAATTACCAATCATCTATTTAGCGGTTGCCGCAAATTTTTTGGTAGAACGGAGGAGTGCAATCGTAAAATATTAGTTTGGCTAAAGCTTATGGCTGCAATTGCGCTTCGACCAAACCAATACGTAGAAATTTATTGTAAAGTAGGTCGGTTTGGCAGTTTATAGGTTATGATTTTATCAGCTTACCACCTTTAACTGCCGGATAATAAAAATACAAAGCACCGTGGCTACCGAGGCAATTATACCAATGGTATTAAAGTGCAGCAAGGGCCCAGCCGCCGATTTTTGAATAATTAAACCCGATAAAAAGGCCGAAGTGCCCGACGAAAGTTGTTGCACCGAAGAGTTAAAACTCATAAAACTTCCCCGTAGCCGAGGCGCTACGCTGGAAGTGGTAAGCGCCACCGCCGGAACAAAGCGGGCACCAAACCCAATAAAGAACGTAGTGGTTACCAGCAGCACCAAAAATTGGGAAGTAGGCTGTAAATTAGTTAAAATTAAAATCGGGATAATAGAGAAAATGGCCGTGTAGGTAAAAACGCGCTGTTTGCCATATTTATCGGCTAAGCGGCCGGCCAGCTGCGAAGTTACGACCGACGCCATGCCGCCAAACATATACATATACGCCAAATCGCTTTCGGCAAAACCTACGTTAGCCACCAAATAAGGGCTAATAAACGGCACCACCGTAAAGCCGGCCAAAGTAAGCATAACCATTAAGGCCAGCGCCCAAAGTAAATTTTTATTTCTTAAAATTTCGCCAATTACGGCCACAGGGTTATTTCTAATAGCATTGGTAAGATGGCCCCGCATGGGCGGTAAAACCAGAAAGGCAATAATTAAAACCAATACACTTAAACCGGTTAGTAAAAAGAAAGGCGCGTGCCAGTTTAAATGGCTGGCCAGGTACAAACCAACCGGTATACCCGCAATAGAAGCCACCGAAAAAGCGGCCATAACCTTACCGGTAGCCGCGCCGCGTCTTTTTTCCGGAATGGCATCGCCGATAATGGCAAAAACCAAAGCCCCGATTACGCCGCCAAAAGCACCCGCTACAATCCGGGCCAATAGCAGCAAACCATAATTGGGGGCAATGGCGCAGCAAAACGTACCTACAATAAAGCCACCGTATAGCATAAGTAAAGCATTTTTACGGTCGAATTTATCGATAAACAAGGTGCTGATAAAGCCCGAAATGGCCGCGCTAAACGTATAAGCCGACACGATAAAACCAAACTCTTTTGGCGAAATGCTAAATACCCGCATTAACTGCGGCCCCAAGGGCATCATAATTACAAAGTCCATGATGTGGGTAAATTGCACCGATGCCAGAATAAACAACAACCATCCTTCCCGGATTTCTTTTTTAGGTACAATAGAATCTTTACCACCGGTGGGCAACGGCAAAGAATTATTCGTTAAAGACATAACAGGCACTTTAAAGTAAAGAAGGCAATATTTTCTCTGCTGGAGAAAGTTTCTGGTAAAGCTACGTATAAAACTTGTATACCGATTAAATTTTCCGCTGCCCAGAATAAGTTAAAGCTAAAACAGGCTCAATGCTTTAGGGTTTAAATTAATTGCCATGGGAAAGAAGGCCAATACCGAAGCAACTTGTGCATTATGTAACCGCACCGTAAGTTTTGTTACCCGCCACCACCTGTTGCCCAAAGAGGAAGGCGGCAAATATTCCGAAACCGTAGATTTATGTCAGCCCTGCCATTCTACCATTCATCTTAACTTTACCAACCAGGAGTTAGCCAATAATTTCCGGAGTATTGGTGCCTTGCAACAAGCCGAACCGCTCCAGAAATATTTGCGCTGGATTAAAAGTAAAAATATTGATGTGCTGAAAAACCGACGCGGCAAGCGGTAAAATATTTTGGTTTAACAAACCTAGAACTGGTCTGATTTAAATTATTGGTTTAGCCAATAATTAACCTATTTTGCTACTTTGTTAGATTTAAAAACATGTTTCTGATTTTGCATGAAGCGTAAATTTATTCCGTTTACTCAGGTTAAAAACCAGCCCGCCATTATTGTAGATAGCTTGCACCCCAACGGATTTGTTCTATCGCATTGGCGCGGAGCGCCCACGCCAGCGGCTGTACGGGGCGATACCAGTGCCGATATGGTGCTGAATGCTTTAAAAACGCCGGATATTAATTTAGATTTTGAATTTGCAACGGCTAATCATTTTGATATTGATGGCTTTGTGGGCGTGTGGGCCTTGCTGGAACCCGAACTAGCCTTGGCGTACGAGGCAGTGTTGCGCCAAATGGCCTTGATCGGCGATTTCCGGGAATTAGATTTAAATCAGCCAGCGGCCGACCTGGCCTTGAAATTAGTGTGCTGGATCAATGCCCGTGAAACAGAGCTTTTCTATCCGCCCTTTGGCGCCGACGAAACCCCGGAGAGCGAAGTAGTGGCTTCTGTACCTAAATTTAATTATTTTTTGCGCGAGTTTACCCGGGTGTTGCTGCAGCCAGAAAGTGAAAAGGCAATCTGGGCACCCGAGTACCAGCAGGTTTTAGAAGATTACGCGGTTATCTGGAGAGATAATACCCAGGTTAAAACGTATCCGGCGCTTGGTTTGGTAGTGGTGCAAACCCCGGCTCCCGTTCATTATTACGCCTTGTTTAGCAGAACGGCTGGTTACGATATTGTTTTGGCCCAGTATAGCCAAAACCGCTACGAACTGGAGTGTAAATATACCACCTGGGTAGATATTGAGTCCCGGTCTACTTTGCCGCGGGTAGCCCTGGCGCCTTTAGCAGCCCAGCTAAATAAACACGAAACGGCACCTTACCGCTGGACCGCCGAACCCGTTACAGATACCGGCCCCATTCTGCGGCTGGCCGGCACTACTTTAACAAAGCAAGAACGTTACGCCAACCCCACCAGCCGCCCAATTTACGCATCAGGACTGGCGCCTGGCCAACTGGAAGGAGCCGTAGTAAATTATTTAAAAAACGCTTACCAGCTCGTTACGCCCCGTAAATACTGGACCTGGGCCGAAGTAAAAGATTGGAATAACAACCGGGTTGCGAAAGCAGATATAGGATAAGAGTTAACAATAATTTAATATCTATACGTATATATAACTTAGAATAAAAAACTAATTTAAGCACCTATACCTAAACTCTGCCCCATGAAAAAGATAATTTGCCCTACCGATTTTTCGAAAGCTGCCACCAATGCAGTAGAATTTGCGGCCATTATAGCCCAAAAGATCGGGGCTTCTATTACGCTTTTGCACGTGGTGCACCTGCCCATGCTCGATACCACCGAAACGGCCATGATTGCCAGCGAAGTTTTAGGCGAACAGCGGCGACAGGCCAAAGATAAGTTGCATGGGTTAAGCCATTACCTTAGCCAAAAATATCCAGGAGCTAACCTTCAGATTAATTACCTGGTGCAAGAGTCGCTGCTCGGCGACGAAATTAAAAAACTAACTGATACCCAGGCGTATGACCTGGTAGTAATGGGTTCTACAGGTGGTGGCAATACGTTAGAAGAAATATTGGTGGGCAGCAATACGGCCTCTGTTATTGATCAGGTGCGGTGCCCGGTTCTAACGGTGCCGCTCAAGGCGCATCCAACTCCTTTTCAGCGTATTGTTTATGCCTCTAATTACGAGAAAGAAGATGCCGTGGCCTTGCCGCAGGTATTACAGTTTGCGCAATTGTTTAATGCCCAGGTAGATATTGTACACGTAACCCACGAAGACAGCCAAAACAATGCGGCCCGCTTAAACCAGCACCGACAGGAACTTACCCAAGCTATACCGGGCTTTTCTCTCGATTTTCAGGAAGTGCATCATCCCGACGAGGTAGAAGGCATGAAAGCTTACCTTACTGAAAAAAATGCGGATTTATTAGTTATTTTAAAAAAGCGGCGAGGCTTCTTCCATCATTTATTTAGCCAAAGTTTTTCGGAGCGTTTAACGTACCAGAGCAAATTGCCTTTATTAATTGTGCACGAGCCGTAGGGCAACTTACCTGGCGGAAGTATTATATTTATCAGTAGGCGCAAACGCAATGGCGTTAAGCACAGCCGCAGGTACAAAATATTACAGGCTTACCTCAATGGTAGGCAGTTACGCTGGCTAATATTTATCTTATAAAAGCCTACTCTAAATAAAATTGCTTTTAACATCACTTTAACTAATTTTAGGTAAGCCTCTGTTTAAAGCTTTGTAAATATTTTGCAAGGATTAAATAATTTTACTCTTATATTTTTCTTTTAATTGTGTAAATGCATGTGGTATTTTCGTGTAATTATCTTATTTTTGTAATTAAGCAGGATGAAAATATCATTTTTTACCTTTAGTTTTTAGGCAATTGAAAGAGAGATTATTGAAATTAATAGAAGCTTTGGGGTTCAATGTCCTGAGTTTTAGCAAATATATTGGTGTAAGCGATGGCACTACTCGTATGTATACCACCCGGGGCAGTAAGCCCGGAGCCGATTACCTTGAAAAAATTATTCGTGCAAATGATAGGATAAATATTGAGTGGTTGCTAACTGGCGAAGGCGACATGTTTAAACCAGATAAAGCCGCTCTGGCACCAGTAGCTAAAGGCAACAATCCGGACCAGGTAATCCATATTACGCCCGATACTGAAGAGGGTATTGTGGTGCCCATGATCGATCAGAAAGCGGCGGCAAATTATTTATCGGGTTATACTTCCCAGAACTTTTACGATAAACTAGCCCAAACTACTTTACCGGGTTATATGGCTAAAGGCGGCATGCACTTTTGGCTGCAGGTAAAAGGCGATAGCATGGAAACTACTTTTTTTGATGGCGATTGGTTGTTGTGCGAACAAATTCATCCTAAAAACTGGATTACCCTGAAAGATTACGACGTGTGTGTAATTGTTAGCAAAGACCGCGGCGTGCAGGTAAAACGTATTAAAAACCGTATTAAAAAAGGTTTTGTCCGGTGCCGCTCCGATAACCGTGCCCATAAGCCTTACTCTATCTTATACGACGATATTCTGGAAATCTGGCGGGTAAAATGGTACCTCTCTAACTACATGCCTAACCGCAACGAAGATCTGTATAACAAAGTAGATTACATTGAAGAGAACGTAGAAGATTTACGCGCCTTAACCGAAACCTTACTTAAGCAAATTAGTGACTTGCAGAATAAAAAGCCCTGATTCTACTAAATTTTCTAAAACAATAAGAGCCGTTTGGCCCTGGGTGTTCATGTTTTACTTTACGGGTAAAAGGATGAATATATTATCCGAGGCTTTGGTAAAAAGATGAATAATATTTTACCCGTAAGCATCTGTGGCGTGACCCACAATTTGGAGTTTGCTGGTACCGCCGGTCATTTTTATTACTTGTATCTGGGTACTAATGCGCTCTTTAAGGGCTTCTACGTGCGAAATAATGCCAATCATTTTGCCGGTGGCTTGCAGGTTTTCCAAAGCCGAAATAGCAGTATCCAGGGTCTCGGCATCTAAGGTGCCAAAACCTTCGTCAATAAATAAAGAGCCAATCTGGGCCTGGCGGCCCGCCAAATCAGATAAACCCAAGGCCAAAGCTAAACTCACCAAAAAGCTTTCGCCGCCCGATAAAGTGGCCATGGGCCGGATAGCATCGGCCTGATAAGTGTCTACAATCTGAAGATCCAGATCCTGGGCCGGATTTTTAAGAATGCGGTAACGTTGGTTTACTTTTAGCAAATATTTATTCGCCAGCATAACCAGGCGGGCTAAAGTAAGACCTTGCGCAAACTTACTAAACTTTTTACCGTCGGCAGAGCCAATAAGGGTGGCCAGTTTATCCCAACGTAAATAGGTGGTTTGTTGTACGGCAAGTTGGTTGGCCAAAGCCTGGTGCCGGGCTTTAAGTTCGGCGTCTTTTTTAAGCAACTCTTCCAGCCGACCTATTTCGCGGTTTAACGCACTAATGGCGGCTTCTTTTTCCCCGATTTGGGCCAACAAAGTCTCTTCGCTTTCGGTGGTTAAGGCGCGGATTGCCTCTTTTTGCAAGGTGTTTTCGGTGTGTTGTAATAATTGCGCCGCCGATACCAAGCTGTTTTCGAGCTGCTGTTGGCGGGTGGCAATTTGCTGCGCTTCTTCTTCCGATAAAAATAAGGCTACCAAAGCTTCTACCGAATCTATGCCCATGGCTTTAATTTGGTTTGTTAGCTGTTGCGTAAGCTGGGTAAACTCGGTTTGCAGGCGTTCTTGTTCGCGCTGGCGTTCGGCTTGCCACTCCTGGTTGGCGTTTAGCTTTTCTGTTTTCTGGTTTAAAGCCAGGCGCAAAGTATTCACCAGCGAGGTATTTTGTGTTAGTTCCTGTTGCAGGCGTTCGCGTTCGGCGGTGGGTTGTTTATCGCCAAATATTGCCTGGCGTTCGTTCCGGAGGTTTTGTAAAACAGTTAGCTGGTTTTCCAGTTGCGTAGTATGGGTAGCCAAAATTGCTTTTTTCTCGGCCAGCGTTTCCTGTATATTCTTTAGTTCGGTTGCGGTTTGTTTCTGAGTTAATTGCCGATCGCGGAGCAGATTATTGTTTTGGGTAAAAGTTTCGGCGCGGGAAGCTAATTCTTTTACCAGTACATCGCGTTGCTGATAATTAAAAGTTAAGTTAAATGGTAATAAAAAAGACCGGACATCTTCGGAAAAATGCGTTTCCTGTTCGCGTAAGTCGGTTAGTTCTTCGGCAATGCGGTAAATGAGCGTTTGCGTGCCCTTTAACCGTTCGTCTATCTGGCCGGCCTCGTTTTCGGCCCGGAAAACTTCTTCGCGGCTTTTGGTCGTTTTCTGGTCCAGGTTCTTTAATTCGTTTTCCAACCCCCTGATCTCTCCAATCAGGCTCCGGTGCGTATCAAGCTCTTGTTGCTTGCGTTGGCACACCGCCTGGATAATATTTACTTTCTGGATGTCCAGCGGCTTGGGCAACAATTGGTTGTTTTGCGCAAATTTTTGCTGAATATTTTCCATCTCACCCAGTATGCCATTCATTTGTTCGGTATCGGCAGTTATCCGGGTCTCGAGGGTGGCAATGCGGTTGTTTTGGGTATTTACCTGGGTTGTAAAGGTGGTTACGTATTGTCCGTACGCATTGCGCTTTTCTTCGGCTTCGGTTACCCGGGTTTGGTGTTGGTGCTGCACAAAAGGGTGGTGCTCTGAGCCGCACAAAGGGCAAGCCTGACCGGCCAGAAGTAACTCGCGGTCTTTTTCGTACTTCTGAATCCGGATTTCTAATTCTACCAAAGCCTGCAAATCTTTTAAATGGTTCTCGGCTTCGGTTAGTTGTTTCTGAAAGTGTTGCAGTTCGGTGCGGGCATTTTCCAGCAGCCGGGTATTTTGCGCTACCTGCTGGTTTATTTCGACGGTGCGGGCTTGCTGTTGGGCCCATTGGGTTGCCAACTGAACTTGTTTTTCACAAAGCGTTATCAGACCGGGTAAATGATTGGCGGTTGCTTCCAGTTCGTCGAGCGTTTTATCGGCTAACTTTTGGGTTAACTGGGTTTGCAGTTGCCGGCGATTACCTTCGGATGCAGTTATGGTTTGTTGGTGTTGGTTAATATTTGCCCGGATGACCGCCAGGTTTTTAGCTTCGGCCTGGTATTGTTTTTCCAGGTCGGCTTTTTCTTTTTCTTTTTTGCTAATATCCTGGTAAACCCGGTCTAAATCTTTTATAAACTGGTTAAAAAAATGTAAATCCTTCTCCAGGCAAGCATCGCCGGTATGTTCGCTTAGCCAATTTTGTAAAGTGAGAATCTGGTTGTTTCTGCTATCCAGTTCCGCTTGCTTTAAGCTATTTTGTTCGGTGGTGGCTTTAACTTCCAGCGCCATATTTTCCCGAACGGTAAGTGCCTGCTCGTGGTAGTTTTTCTGGTTTAGAATATTTGCATCCAGGCGGATTACTTCTTCCAGAATTGGTTGGGCTTGCTGTACAGCTTCGGTAGCCGCCAGGGCGTTTTCTTCGGCTTGTTTTAATTTAGCGTTGGCTTCCTGGGCTTCGGTTTGTAAAGCGGGCAGCTCGGCCTGTAAACTCGCTAAGTTCTGGGTAATATTTTTATAATAATTACGAGTCGTTTCTAGCTGGGCCAAAGCCGGTTTGTATACCAACGCTTGCTGGTGTTGGTGTAACCGGTCGAATTGGGTTTGCTGGCTGGCACGTAACGCTTTTTGTTCGGCGAGTTGACTGGCTACCTGTTGCTTCTGCAATTCCAGCGCCTGTAAATTTTGCCGCCATTTTACCTGGTTATCAATTTCTTGTTTCAGGCGGCGCAAGTTGGTTTCCTGCTGATGCAAATCCTGAAGTTGATCACGGTAAGCCGTTTCTTCTGCGGGATTTAACAGCACCACATCGTTTAACTTCTGCCGCAGCATTTCCAACTCTTTTTTCTCGTGCTGCGCTTTTTTATAAGCCCAAACCGATATATCAGAATAAATGCCGGTATCGGTTATTTTTTCGAGCAATTCGCTGCGCTCGCTTTCACTGGCTTTTAAAAAACGGGTAAAATCGCCCTGCGACAACATCACCGACCGCAAAAACTGGCTATAATCCAGCCCGGTTATTTCTATTATCCGGCTTTTAACTTCCGTTAATTTAGATTCCAGAATTGCCCCGTCGGCAACTGCACTCAGCTCCATTTTAACATCCTGCAACTTGCCTTCGGCTTTGCCCCGGCTGCGCCGTAACCACCATTTGGCCCGGTAGGCGGTGCCTTTTACCGCAAATTCTACTTCGGAATAACACTCTGAGGTATGGCGGGTCATTATTTCAAAAGCATCGCGGTCGTGGCGGTGTACCCGGCCGTACAGGGCAACGGTTATAGCATCCAGAATAGTGGTTTTGCCGGCACCCGTTGGCCCGGTTATGGCAAATAAACCCGACTCTACCAAAGGACTGGCATCGAAACGAATTTCATGGGTGCCTTTGAGGGAATTTAAATTCTGAAACCGGATGCCTAATATTTTCATTTACGGAAAAGTGGTAAGTAAATAAGTTGTAAGTGATGATTTATAAATTTGGGTATTGTTTCTCTTTGGCTCGTTTTCGTTATGCAAAGGAGGAAAAATTCGGCTTCCGGAAATTGAAAACTTCCTTTGAACTATAGACACGAGTTATGCTTCGCTAAACTTGCGCCATGGCCAACAACCTTTGCCTCTTCAAATCCTCTAATTATCAAATTCCCGCATCTTCAAATAAAAACTTACCCTTCCTGGTGCATTAATTCCAGCAGTTCGTCGAAAGTGGTGAGTAAATCGGTAAAATCACCTTCGGGGAAGGCGGTTTCGCATTTTTTCCGGAATACCTCTTTGGGTTGCAGTTCGTGTAACTGCTGCATTTCGGGTAATTGGGCATCCAGCGCCACATTAGGCGTTAGCCGTACCTGCCGCGAGAAAAATTGCAATTGCGTTTTATCGGTTAGCAAGCCCTGGAGTTGGTTATCCAGGTCATGAATAAAGTTTTCGGTTTCGACCTGAATTTCTATCCAGGCGGGGTACAGGTGTTCGCTGTTGTCGAAGGTAATCAGGTGGCGTTTTATTTTATCGAAATCGCCTTTAAACCTGACCAACTTGCGGCAAACCGGCACCTGTACTTCTTCTAGCTGGGTGAGTTTTCCGTCTGCAAAATCGAGCAGAATAATTAATTTTTTATCTTCTACTTCGCTAAAACTAAGCGGAATAGGAGAGCCGGCGTACCGGATGTGCTGATAGCCGTTTACCTTTTGGGGCCGGTGCAGGTGCCCCAACGCCACATAATCAAAAGCGGCCGGAAATTGGTCGCCGGCAATTTGCCCCAGATTGCCCACATGAATTTCTTTCTCACTATCGGAGGCCGAGCTACCGGCCGCAAATAAATGGCCCGTGGCAATAACCGGAATTTGTTTTTCTTTGTAAGGTTGGATCAGGTCGGCAAGTTGGGTATAGTGGGCACAAATACCGGCTTTTAAACGGGCTTCCTGTTCGGCAAAACTTTCGCCGGGCACCGATAAGCGCAGGTCTTTGTCGCGGAGGAACGGCACGGCGCAAATAATTAGTTGGGTATTGCCGGCTGCATCGGTAATTGGGATTATTTCGTCGCGGATATCAGCAGTTGCCCCACCTACTACGTGTACCTGAAAATAACGCAACAAGGCTTGCGGCGCATTTAAAGTAGCTACCGAATCGTGGTTGCCGCCAATAATAACCACATCGCGGCAACAAGTGCCCCGGAGCTGCCACAAAAAATCGTAATATTGTTTAAGGGCCGTATTAGACGGTGAGCCCGTATCAAAAATATCGCCCGCAATAATTAATATTTCTACAGCTTTTTCCTGAATAGTTTGTACCAGCCAGTCCAGAAAATGCTGGTGTTCTTCGGTGCGTTCGCATTGTTCTAAACGCTTACCTAAATGCCAATCCGACGTGTGTAAAACGCGCATGCGTTGCCTCCTCCTGTTTTCTGCGTTTGAAGATAACAGATTCTGCCGAAATAATTTTTACCAGATAACCGGAAACTTAAAAAAGTCTGGAATAATAACAGCTAAAAATAAACCAGGCATTTATTTAAACCGGCAATTTATACCCGGAAAAATATTTTTAAAAACGATGGTTCAGGTATTTGCGAAAGCCTAAGGTAAGCTAAAGAAGACTGTTGAAGAATGAACAGCGTGGGGCAGGAAAAGTAAAGGCTGAGATTAAATATATCTGAACCGGAGAGTAAATAATATTTTGAAACGGAATATTTCTGGAATATTGCATCAATGCCGGTGTGGGCACCAGGCCGATATATTTAAGAAATAAAAGCGTTTGCTGGTTAGGGTTTAGATATATTTTCGATGTTAAAATATTTGTCGGTAATGTATTGGAGGGTATCTTCTTTTAATGGTTTGTTCAGGTAAACTTCTACTTCCGGAAAATGTTTCAGGCGTTCCAGATCCTGAAAGTGCTCCGACGTGGTAAGAATTATAATTACCGGTAACTGGCCGCAAGGCTGAAATTGCCGGAAAGCCTCCAGAAAATCAAAGCCATTCATGTTGGGCATGTTAATATCCAGTAAAATTAAATCTGGTAAATCGCAAGACGAATTAATAATGCCCTGTAAATAATCGTGCGCTTCTTTGCCATCTAAACAAACGGTAATATTCTGGACATGGGTTGTTCTTCTGATTACGTTAGCTGTAAGAAAGTTGCTAATCTGGTCGTCATCAATAATTAAAACTTTGTCCATCTTGTGCATGCGGGTTCCGTTTTTTCCAGGGTTCAAAATCTATATTAAGCTTTAATGGGTAGCTTATATAAAATGTACTACTATATATTAGTTAAATGTATTTAGTAATATTTATTATAAAAAGGATAATGTTATTACTAAAGTAACATGGTTTTTTTATAAGGTAAAGCTAATAAAACTATTTTATTTGCTAATTAAAGCAGCTTAATTAATAAAAATATTTATTATAATGTTTATAAAAGTAACATTTATTTAATCTTTAATTGAGCAGAGGTTTAGAAAATAATGCTATAAAAACGCTTATTTCGGGCAACCTTAACCAGAACTGGTTGCTTTTAATTTGTTTTCTGGCTACAACTGGTGTAAAAAGGAATTGGTTAATTTAAACCCAGTGGCAAATAAGTCCCAGAATAATTAGATTGAACCTAAGCGGGTTGGTGGTAGCTACTAAGCTAAATGTTTTATAAAAGTTAAAGTCGGAAATTTTTGGCGGGGTGAAGCATGCCTTTAATAGCTAAAAAGCCGGGTTAACTGGCCTTAAACATGAACCATGATCTTTGTTATTGATTAGCGATTGCGCAAAGTGTAAATATGAAGTTTAATCAAAAAATAACCCAGACTTTAATGGGCCGGGCTGGCACCAGTTAGGTCTGGGTTATTTTGGCTTTGGTTTTAAAGAATAATGCCGGCCGCTAACGTTTCGTTGGTGAACTCATCTACCAGTATCAGGCTACCGGTAGCATTGTTGCGGCGGTAGTCGTCGTAAAACAAAGGTACCGTTGTCCGGATGTTGATACGGGCAATGTCGTTCAGGCCAATATTCAGGTCGTGTTCAATTTTGTGCAGGGTATTAATATTCATTTTGTAACGAATATCTTTTACCATACACTTGGCCTCGCGGGTAGTATGTTTTACAATATATTTTCTGCCTTTTACCAGCGGTTTTTCGTGCATCCAACAAATCATCAGTTCCACATCCTGAGCGGCCTGGGGCTGGTTGTTGGGCTTTACCAACATGTCGCCGCGGCTAATGTCAATCTCGTCTTTTAGCGTAATAGTTACCGACATAGGCGGGAAAGCTTCTTCTACCGGGCCGTCGAAAGTTTCGATGGTGCTAATCTGGCTGGTAAAGCCCGAGGGAAGTACCATTATTTCGTCGCCGGGCTTAAATACGCCGCCTTCTACGCGGCCACTATAGCCACGGAAGTCGTGGTATTCGGAGCTTTGCGGCCGCAGTACGTACTGCACCGGGAAACGGGCATCCACAAAATTTAAATCGCTGCCCAAGTGTACATTTTCCAGCGTATACAGCAGGGTAGGGCCTTCGTACCAGGGCATGCTTTCAGAGCGGTTTACAATATTATCGCCCTGCAAAGCACTTACCGGTATGTAGCTTACATCGGCAATATCAAGCCGCGAAATAAAAGTTTCGAAATCTCTTTTGATTTTATTAAATACTTCTTCGCTGTAATCCACCAAATCCATTTTGTTAACGCACAAAATAATATGGTCTATTTTCAGGAGCGAAGTAATAAAAGTATGACGACAGGTTTGCTCAATTACCCCTTTACGGGCATCAACCAAAACAATGGCCAGGTTAGCGGTAGAGGCACCGGTAACCATGTTGCGGGTGTATTGGATGTGGCCCGGCGTATCGGCCATAATAAATTTGCGGTTAGGCGTGGCAAAATAGCGGTAAGCCACATCAATGGTAATGCCTTGTTCGCGCTCAGCTCGTAAACCATCGGTTAATAAAGCCAGGTTTACGTATTCTTCGCCCCGTTGCTGACTGGTTCTTTCAATATTCTGCAGTTGGTCTTCGAAGATAGTTTTGGTATCGTAAAGCAACCGGCCAATTAAGGTGCTTTTGCCATCGTCTACGCTGCCGCAGGTGATAAAACGCAATAAATCGGCCTCTCTTTTTTGTTCTTTTATTTCCATTATATTTTGGTTGCTGATGGCTGGTTGTTGATTGTTATAATATGACAATCAATCCGCAAACAATTCAACAATTAACAATTTAACAATTAAAAATATCCTTGTTTTTTCCGGTCTTCCATGGCGGCTTCGGAGCGTTGGTCGTCGGCGCGGGCGGCGCGTTCGGTTACGCGGGCAGCGGCAACTTCGGCAATAATATCTTCCAGGGTGCTGGCCGGCGATAAAACTGCGCCGGTACAACTCATATCGCCTACCGTTCGGAAACGCACGGTTTGTTCTTCGTAAGCTTCGTCTTTAAGTAAAGTAATAAACTCAGATTTGGCTAACAAAACACCTTTGCGGTTCACGATTTCGCGTTGATGCGAGAAATAAATTGAAGGCAACTCCAGGTTTTCGGCCTGAATATATTGCCAAATATCTAATTCTGTCCAGTTACTGAGTGGGAACACCCGGAAGTGCTCGCCGGGGTTTTTGCGGCCGTTGTACAAGTGCCACAATTCCGGGCGTTGGTTTTTGGGATCCCACTGGCTAAACTCATCGCGGTGTGAGAAAAAGCGCTCTTTGGCGCGGGCTTTTTCTTCGTCGCGGCGGGCACCGCCAAAAGCCGCATCAAACTTGAATTCTTCGATGGCACTGAGCAAGGTAACCGTTTGTAAACCGTTGCGGCTGGGGTTAGGGCCTTTTTCTTCCTGGGCCAAACCCTGGTCGATAGAGTCTTGCACAGTACGCACAATTAGCCGGGCACCAATTTTTTGCACCAGGTAATCGCGGAACTGGAGGGTTTCTGTAAAATTATGACCGGTATCGATGTGGAGCATCGGGAACGGAAATTTAGCCGGCCAAAATGCCTTGCGGGCTAAATGGGTAAGCACAATAGAATCTTTGCCGCCCGAGAACAACAGCACTGGATTTTCGAACTGGGCCACCGCTTCCCGCATAATATAAATGGATTCGGCTTCCAGTTGCTTAATATAGCTTAATTTATAAGAATGAGACATATTTGGTTATTTCTTAATCCGGGATAGTTCTCCGCAGAAAAATACTTTTGTTAGTAATATTTTGGAAAAAATAATTGAAGGGCGCAAGTAACGCAGTAAAACCGTGTTTAACAACAATGTGGTTTTATGCGGGGCAAAATTGTGTCTAAGAGCTTTTGCAGGCTAGCCGAGTAATCTTCCTGGTCGGTACGGATTTCAAGCGCCGGATTTTCGGGCGCTTCAAAGGGCGCATCCAGGCCGGTAAAGTTTTTGATTTCGCCGTTCAGGGCTTTTTTGTACAAGCCTTTTACATCGCGTTTGGCGCATTCTTCAAAAGGCGCATTTACGTAAACCTCCATAAAATCAGCGTCGCCAATAATATTGCGGGCCAGGCTACGTACTTCGGCGGTTGGGCTAATGAGCGAGCAAATGGTAATTAAACCAGCGTCCAGGAAGAGTTTAGCGGTTTCGGCGGAGCGCCGGATATTTTCCAGACGGAGGGCTTCGGAAAAGCCCAGGTTGTTGTTGATGCCGCTCCGCAGGTTATCACCATCCAGCAACTGGGTTAAATAACCCTGCTGGTGCAGTTCGCGTTCCAGCCCTTTGGCCAGGGTGCTCTTGCCCGAACCCGACAAGCCCGCCATCCAAACCACCACGGCCTGTTGTTGCAGCAAGGCTTCTTTATCCTGGCGCGTCAGGGTTTGGTCAAAAATGGGGTAAATATGGTCAGCCATAGGGGCAGTTCTATTTTGGAGGCCAAAATTAAGAGGTTCTGGCAAAAGATGTAAATAATTTTTAAATAAGTTTCATCTTTGTCTAAATTCTTCAGGTTGTTAAATGATTTTTATTAACGACTTTACAAACAAAACCACTTTTTATGCAACCCGATATTCCACAGCTTTTACAAATAGCCGTTGCGGCCGGCGAAGCCATCCTTACCGTTTACAACCATCCGCAGGAAGACCAGCTTATCCGGCAAAAAACCGATGAGTCGCCGCTGACTTTAGCCGATGAAGCTGCGCATACCCTAATTGAGCAGCGTTTACAGCAGTTAACGCCCGATGTGCCTGTTTTATCAGAAGAAGGAGCGGCTATACCATACGAGGTGCGGCGGGAGTGGGACTATTATTGGTGTGTAGACCCTTTGGACGGTACAAAAGAATTTATCTCCCGTAACGGCGAATTTACCGTGAACATAGCGCTAATAAACCGGGATATTCCGGTATTCGGCGTTATTTATGTGCCGGTTACCGGCGATTTATATTACGGTGGCCCCGAAATGGGTAGTTTTAAGAAAAATTTAACGGGAGAAACCAAACCATTGCGGGTACAGGCCGATACTACGGATTGGATTGCTATTGGGAGTCGATCCCATGCTTCGCCGGAAGAGCAGGCGGTGCTGGCTAAATACCCGGTAGTGAAAGCCATAGCGGCGGGTAGTTCGTTAAAGTTTTGTTACGTAGCCGAAGGCAAGGCCCATATATATTACCGGCATAACCCTACCATGGAATGGGATACGGCCGCCGGGCAAGCGATTGTAGAAGGCAGCGGCGGAATTATGACGATGCCCAACGGTGAACCGTTCCGGTACAACAAGCCCTCGTTGCTAAACGGCGGGTTTATTTGTAAGGTGCAGTAAAAGCCGGAGTGGTAATTGTTAAAAGTTGAAAAATCTGGTTAAGTTAACTGGAACAATGGTGAAAGAAATATTTCGTTAAATAAAGAAGAGTACGTACGGGAATTTAGTAGGCCAAAAGGCAGCAAGTAGGCTTTAAAACCTATGTAAAGGGTTGTAAATAGGTATGGACAACCTATTTTGGTAAAAATTGCGCTAATTGCTTAACCCCTGAACCCAATTTGTTCCCGTATGTAATGTTAAGTTGTTATATTTAGAAATATTCAGAAAAAATGGGAATAATTTGGACATTGGTAGCGGGTATAATTATTGGGTATGCTTTTGGGTATTATGTAAGGCCTAACCAACGGTTAACTAAAGCTTTGCGGGAGTTTCGGGCCAAAGCCGTTGCGGTACTGGAAGAAGGTAATAAAGGCGTTTACCGCACCATTGTTACCGATAAAAATAAATCATCGGAGCTGGTGGTAGAAGTTAAAGAACTGGCAGTAACTCAAAACGGGCAGGTAAAAGTACAGTACCTGAGTGCCTTTTATAAAAACCCGGAATTTAGAACCCGGAAAGGCGATGCTCTCCTGAAAGAGGTACAAGGCTTATTGGGCGAATATTTGCCTTTGCACGAAATTGAATGGTACGAAACCACCGAACGGCACGAGAAAATTAAAAATTACTTAAGTACTTTAGAGAACGCACCAAAATATCAATTGGGAGAAAAATAATCATGGAAAACACCGATATAACGCTGACCGAAAATAAAGAATTAATTCAGCAGAAAGCCCTGGCGCTCTCCAAAACCATCGACCCGGATAAACCCGAATCGCTGAGTAATTTTGGCGTAGAAACGCAACGCAAACTGGGCTACTACTCCAACGAGTTGCTTACCAAGGTAAAAGCCAAAGATTCCGGCGATGCCGGAACCGCGATAAACGAACTTCTGAACCAGATTAATATGGTTAAGATTGATGAAGCCGAAAAGCCTGGTTTGTTATCTAAAATTCCTTTTATGCGGAAGTTTGTAGATAAATCGAAAAAAATTGCCAGCCAGTATAATTCTATTTCGGAAAACGTTGACGACGTAGTGGTAAAGCTGGAGAAAACCCGCCAGAGCGTAATGAAAGACACCACCAGCCTGGAGGTAATGTTTAAGCAAGCCATTGAATATATTCATGAGGTGCGGTCGGTAATTGCAGCCGGCAAAATGAAAATAGAGGAAATTGAAAGCGAATTAATTCCGAAACTGCAGACAGAAGTAGAGGAGAGCGGCCAGGACGAACTGGCGGTGCAGCGGCTTAGCGACATGATTGCTTTTAAAGAACGGCTGGAAAAGAAAGTGCACGATTTTACGCTTTCGCACACCATAGCCACGCAAAGCATGCCACAAATCCGGATGATCCAGACCACCAACGACGTGCTGGCGCAAAAGATTCAGAACTCTATTGTTACGGTTATTCCGGTTTGGCGCCAGCAGGTAGCCATTGCTTTGGGCCTCGAAAAACAGCGCAAAGCCCTCGAAATCCAAAAAAAAGTAACCGATACCACGAACGAAATGCTCCTGAAAAACTCCCAGTTGCTTAAAACCAACGTAGTGGTAGCGGCCCAGGAAAACGAGCGCGGCATTGTAGATGTGGAAACGCTTAAAAAAGTAAACCGCGACATGGTCGAAACCTTGGATGCGGTAATAAAAATATCGGAAGAAGGCAGCAAGAAACGCGCCGCCGCCGTAAAAGAACTGGCCCAGGTGCAGGAAGAACTAAACAGTAAAATTATTGGTACGTTTGGTAAATCTAAACAAATAGAAATAGAGTAATGGTCCAGAGCAATACCAGAGATGATAAAAAGCAAAACTGTATCCTGACCCCCGAACAGGATGCCGTTTTAGATTTGTATATAAAAAATCTGGATAATTTTTTTGAAAGGGTAAAAGAAGCCGAAAAGATACAAGTAGAGATCGAAACGCTTCATCTTAAAAAAATATTAACGAAATAATGGCGTTTTGGCGTTCTTTTTTTGGCCTGGAACCAACGGCCGACCGGACCGTTCTGGGAGATAAACCTGGCCTCGATGCAAGAGAAGTCGGCTTTATTCAAGACTCCAATGCCCGGTTAAACGCCCTCCAGCATTTATGTGTAAAGTATAAAGATACCCCCCACGCGCCTAAAATTACCGCCGTTTACGAAAAAACCAAAAACGTACATACTTACCTGGCTTCTAAACAGCGCTACCACGAGTTAGAACTTTTTCATGTGCAGCATACCGATCATTTTATCAGTACTTTCGGGTTAATAATAGAGGTGCACCAGCGCAACGAAGAACTAACATTGGCTTATGATAAAAATCAGGTACTTACAGAAAATAAATTAAATCCGGTAAGGCAACTGGTCTCGGCCGAAAAAAACAATCTCCGGGGCTATTCGCACGAGTCAACCAGCGGCAAGCGACAAGCTAACCCAAAGCCCTTTGCTTATCCCGAAGAAGAAGTTGCCGACTTGCCCCGTTTGGGTGTGCCGGTGGTTTCGATTAGCACTTACGGCAAAATTATTTACTTAAAAGACGATACCGGCGACGGTTTGGTCGCCAACGAAATCAGTTATACTTCGTCGGGGTCCGAAAAAGAAGCTTTTCTACGCAACGTTACCGCCCGACTGGGTATCCGTAATATTACTTATGTGGGCAACGCCATGGTAAATATTCCTAATAACAATGGCTTCAATCCTACGGCTCTGGTGCCTATTATTCATTGGCAAGGGGCCATGTACGCCCTCAACCTGCACGATTACCGGCTTTTCCCGGTCCGGATGCAGCGCAAGAAAAATTAAGCAAAAATTATTTAGAATATTTAGTTTTCAAAAATCTATTCTGTTGGGCTTAGAGTTAGCACAGCGCTCTCCGTACAACAAAGCGTTTTTAGCAACTGTTTAAATTATTGTATTTCTATGGGCAAATTTTACGATTCTATTTCTCCGGCACACCAGAAATTTATTCAGCAACAGCATATGTTTTTTGTGGCTACGGCACCGCTAAGTCCCGATGGCCACATCAATCTATCGCCGAAAGGCTTAGATTGTTTTCGGGTATTATCTACCGGACAGGTGGCTTATATGGATTTAATTAGCAGTGGCAACGAAACGTCGGCCCATACCCACGAGAATGGCCGCATAACGTTTATGTTTTGTTCGTTTGCCGGTGCCCCCAATATTTTAAGGCTGTATGGCCAGGGTTTTACCGTTTTGCCTGGTACTGCCGCATGGGAACAGTATGCCCCACATTTTAAAATATACCCCAGCACCCGGCAAATTATAGTAGCCGATATTCATTTGGTGCAAACTTCCTGCGGCTATGGCGTACCTCTGTATAATTACGTAGGCGACCGGGATATTCATTTTGATTGGGCCGAGAAAAAAGGCGCAAGTGGTCTGGAAGAATATATGCAGGAAAAGAA
This sequence comes from Adhaeribacter sp., assembly GCF_057359045.1. NCBI lineage: Bacteria > Pseudomonadati > Bacteroidota > Cytophagia > Cytophagales > Hymenobacteraceae > Adhaeribacter > Adhaeribacter sp. The sequence continues at coordinate 29,316 of NZ_JBMQUD010000120.1, read as the reverse complement.
CCTGAAAAGCCTGGATGGTTTACCCACCAATTTGGCCCTGAAAAGTTAACCAGGTTATAGTTGATGCAGAAAAATTAAATTTAAATCAGCTTACACTAAACCAAATACCTACAAGGGGTGTTTAAGAAATAATTAAGTACTAATTTTTTTAATTTACGTTTAGTTTTTTAGATTTGTGCCGATTTTAAGCCCATGCAAATAACGCATCTAAATACCGTTAAGCCTTTATTTTCAACTGCATGTTGCTGTTGTATGGCTATGCCGTGTACGGATGGGCTTATGATCAGGTAAATTTGATATTTATATAACTGATATAATGGCAAGCCTTTTCGTACCCGAAGAGGCTTTTTTGTTGCCCAATATTTTGCATTAAAAGAATTTAAGCTAAACCGGATTTAAACTAAAAACAGGAAATATGAAAGAAGTAACCGTTCAGGATTTAAAAAAATTAATCGACGAAGGCGCTGATTTTCAATTAATAGATGTGCGGGAGCCGCACGAATACCAAATTGCCAACCTGCAAGGCGAACTGATTCCGCTGGGCCAGATAGAGGCGCAGCGCGATAAAATTGCCGACGATAAGCAGGTAATTATTCACTGTAGAAGCGGGGCCCGCAGCGGCAACGCGGTGGCGCTCCTCGAATCTAAATACGGCTACGACAATTTATATAATTTAAAAGGTGGCATTCTGGCCTGGTCCGACCAAATAGACCCGTCGGTGCCCAAATACTGATGTAAAAACTGGGTTACGTGCTGCTTTTTGTAAGGAGCGTCACCCCAATTAAATAAATCGTTTTGCCTAGGCGGCAAGGCGGCTAATAATTAAAAAGATGAGTAATTTTAAAACACTGGTCGATGAAATAAAATACGACCTGGATGCTTATAAAGAGCGGGGCTTGAAAATATTTGCCTCCTCTTCTTTACAAACCAACAGCATGCCCCTGCTGCACATCCTGAGCCAGGTGGCCCCCGATGTTCCGGTTTATTTTTTAAATACAGGCTATCATTTTCCCGAAACGCTGAGCTTCCGGAAGCAGGTACAAGACTTATTGGGCTTAAATATTACTGATTTGTACTCGGCAGTGCCCCGCAACCAACAGCGCGATGCCGCCGGCCGGCTATTGTTTACCTCCGACCCGGATTACTGCTGCTACATAAATAAAATTCAGCCACTGGAGCCTATCTTAATTAGCCACGACGTTTGGATTAGCGGTGTACGCGGCGATCAGAGCAAGGTGCGGGCCCAAATGAAACGTGAAGAAAAAGCGCCTAATGGCGTAATCCGGTTTCACCCAATGCTGGGCTGGACGAGCAAAATGGTGTACGACTACATCCGGGAATATAAATTACCCAAACACCCGCTGGAAGGCGAAGGCTACATGAGTATTGGTTGCGAGCCTTGCACCCGCAAAATAGATGTAAACGCCCTGCTGGACGACCGCAGTGGCCGCTGGGCCGGTATGAACAAAACCGAATGTGGCCTGCATACCCAATTGATCACCAAATAAAACATGAAAATACTGATAACGGGCGGTGCCGGCTATATCGGCACCGAACTTACCCACCAACTGCTGCAAAACCCGGCAGTTACCGAAATAATTATTTACGACAACCTCAGTCGGAAAAATTTCAACCTCTTTTTAGGCCATAATAAATTACCCGACCAGCGCATCCGGTTTGTACTGGGCGATATCCTGGATTCTTATAAACTGCGCAAAGTTATCGCCGAGGCCGATATTGTGTATCACTTGGCAGCCAAAGTACTTACTACTTTCTCCAACGACGATCCGCATTTATTTGAGCAGGTAAACCACTGGGGTACCGCTGAGTTAAGTTATGCTTTGGAAAACAGCAAAGTGCAAAAGGTAATTTACCTCAGTTCCAGTTCGGTTTACGGCGCTTCTGAAGAGCAGATAGAAGAAACCACCGAGCCGCAGCCTCGGACTTACTACGGAACTTCTAAATTTAACGGCGAAAAAATGATTACCCGGCTGGCCGATCGGTTGCAACCTTACATAATCCGGTGTGGCAATGTGTACGGCTATAACCGCAGTTTGCGTTTCGATGCCGTGATCAATAAATTTATGTTTGATGCCCAGTTTACCAACCGGATTACCATTCAGGGTAGCGGCTATCAGCAAAGAGCTTTTGTGCACATAGATAAAGTAGGGCGCGATTTAGCAACTTTGCCCGGCAAAAGCTTAGAGCCCGGCACCTATAACCTGGTTGATAAAAATTTAAGCGTTATGGATGTGGTAGATACCCTAAAAGATGTTTACCCCACCCTGGAAACGCTGTTCATTTTGCAGGACCGCAAATCCCGGAGTTTGTTAATTAACCCCAATAGCCGCTTAAATGCCGTTTCGGATTATAAATCAGTTAGTTTACTCGATGAATTGAACGATTTTAGCAAACAATTTACGTTTAGCCCATCGGGTTATTATAAATAGGTATTTGTAACTTTGATTATTTATAACTTATTGGTTTTAAATTATTTATATAATTAGTGTAAAGTTAAGGTTTATTCCGTATTTTTAACAAAAGTCAATTTTGTCTGAACTTATTTAAATATTTATGGGTTTTTGATGAAGAATGTTTAATAATGCAAAATATTCTTTGTAAATTTGAACAGAAGATAAAATCATAAGAAATTATATCCTGATTCGCCTTCTTTTCGTATAAAGCTTAAGACACACAAATTAAATAAGTTTAAGAAAATGTACGTAGCCAGTATTAACAACAACGGAAGTAACAAAAAGAAAACTTTATTATTTGCTGATGCAGAAGCCTATACTATTCCTGCCAGTGAAGGTTGGAACGAAGGGTATTCTCAGGATAATAAGTTTCTTTACTTCAAAGATGTTACTACCCGTACGAAAAAGAAAGACGATCATAAACTGGTAACTTCTTTTTAGTTTAAATATTTTTAATAAATAAAAAAGCCTGGTAATTACTACCAGGCTTTTTTATTGTCTTTCAATTAGTAAATTATTGCTTAAAAATCTTTAGCCGGTATAGCCAACAGCGGTATCAATGGTTCTGCAGCGGTGCGGCAAATTTGTTCATAGTTTAAAATATTGGTTGCTGTGGCTTCGCCGGCCGATATAACCACGAGCTGGGGCATTTCATCAACACCTATTATATTGGGTTGGGTTAACTCACCAGCAATTATTTCCGTTTCTGCTTTTGCCGGAGCCGGGGTAGACCGGGATATTGTAAAATATTGCGCACCAGTATCTTCCATTGCCACAATCGGGGTGGTTAAGCCCAAAACAAGATTATTTAGAAGTTCAACGGCAGGTGGGGGAGTAGTACCTAAATAATCTGTAGTAGCGTTTATTTGCGCAAATTGCGTAAAAGTTAAACTGGCCGGAATACATAAAATGGGTGCCGGGGCTACAGCTAATAATGCCTTAGTGGTAGAACCTAATTCCCAATTATCGGCTTCTCTCGCACCTTTTGCGCCCAGTACAATTAAATCGGCTTTAAGGCGCCGGGCAATAACCGGAATTTCATCTACAGCAAAGCCCGGCCGCATTATTCGGGTAACCGAAATGCCGTAGGTTTTGTGTAAATCATAAGCCAGGCTATCTATTTGTGTTTGGTTTAAGTTCTCAAAATTTTCCAGATCCAGGTCAATTGCTCCTAAATCTTTATGGTTTAGGACCATGCTCAGGTGGTAGGCATGAAACAATAAAACCCGGGCGCCGGTAAAATGGGCTAAAGCCGCCGCAAAATGAGCTGCATGATGCGCGTTTTTGGAAAAGTCGGTAGGAACTAAAATATTTTTCATTATAAATAAATCTAAACCATTTATTTTCGACAGCACATAGCACCAGGCAGAAATAAAATAAAGGTTTGTTAGTTCTAAGTATCTTAGGCAGCTTTAACTGACAAAACAAAATTAGCCAACCAAGCTGGGGCAAAGGATGATCCGCGGCAGGACCCGATATGATGTTTGTCATGTAGGTAAAGTATTATTTAAAGATACCTTGCCCGCTTATACAGAAGTGCCTATTTTTACCCAAAAGGATTGGCGTGACAGATTTTTTAGAAAAACAGGAATTTAATTTTGAGAACCATGTGCGGCTAAAGGCTATTATCGATACCGCTATTGATGGCATTATCACCATTGATAACCGGGGATTGATAGAAACGGTGAATCCGGCGGCAGCACGTTTGTTTGGCTATGATCCTAGTGAAATAATTGGTCAGAACATTAAAATATTAATGCCCGAGCCTGATAAGAGTCAGCATGATACTTACATAGAAAATTATAACCGTACGGGCATTGGGCAAATAATTGGCAAAGGCCGCGAAGTATTAGGCCTGAAAAAGGACGGTACTGTTTTTCCGTTTTTACTCAGCATTAGCGAGGTGCAGCTAAAAGGCAAAAAAATATATACCGGCATTATTCATGATATTACCGGGCTAAAAAAAGCTGAAGCGGCTTTACGCGAAAGCGAAAATAAGATAAACGCCATTATAGATGCGGCGGTAGATGGCATTATCACCATCGATCGGCGGGGTGTTATAGAAATGGTAAACCCCTCGGCAGCCCGCCTGTTTGGCTACGATGCCGCCGAACTATTGGGCCAAAGCATAAATATATTAATGCCGGAACCCGACCAAAGCAGCCATAATGGGTATATGCACCGTTACCACCAAACCGGCAAACGCCACATTATTGGTATTGGGCGCGAGGTAACCGGCAAACGCAAAGACGGCTCCATCTTTCCGTTTTTCCTAAGCATAAGCGAAGTAAAACTGGCCGACCGGACCGTTTACACCGGTTTTGTGCACGACATTACCCAACAGAAATTAAGTGAAGAACGGCTGCGGCGCTATGCTGCGGAGCTGGAGCGTAGTAACCTCGAACTGCAGGATTTTGCCTACGTCTCGTCGCACGATTTGCAAGAGCCTTTAAGAAAGATTCAGGCCTTTGGCGACCGGCTCAAAACCAAAGATTACGCCAACTTAAGTGAACAAGGTCAGGATTACCTGGAGCGGATGCTAAATGCGGCATCGCGCATGCAAAACCTGATCAACGATTTGCTTTCTTTCTCGCGGGTTACCTCTAAAGCCAAACCCTTTGTACCCGTTGATCTGGACCAGGTGCTTACCGAAGTACTCTCGGATCTGGAAATTACCGTGGAGCGTACCCAAGCCGAAATTATTCGCTCACCGCTGCCCACTATTGAGGCCGAACCTACGCAAATGCGGCAATTATTCCAGAACCTGATTAGCAATGCCATTAAGTTCCGGAAAGATAACGAAAAGCCCATTATCAATATTTACGCGAAACATATTCAGAAAAAGGCCCACTTAACCGCAACGCCCGGCGATGAAATAACCGAGATTTACATTGAAGACAACGGTATTGGGTTCGACGAAAAGTATTTAGACCGGATATTTAATATATTTCAGCGGTTAGAAGGGCAAAAGTACGAAGGCTCTGGTATTGGATTAGCCATTTGCCGTAAAATTGCCATTAGGCACGGCGGCGACATAACCGCTAAAAGTCAGCCTGGGGTAGGTACCCGTTTTATTATAACCCTGGCCTTAAGACAACCCCACGAAGTAACTATTTAAGCTTATGAGTAACGCTAAAAATGCTATTGTTATTTTAATTGCCGAAGACGACCCGGAAGACCGGATGTTGTTGAAAGAAGCCCTAGAAGAGAGTCGGCTTAAAAACCGGATCGCGTTTGTCGAGAACGGCGAAGAACTGCTGGATTATTTAAAAAACCGCGGTCGGTTCACCGACAAAGATGCTTTTCCGCCGCCAGGTTTAATTTTGCTGGACCTGAACATGCCTAAAAAAGATGGTCGCGAAGCCTTAAAAGAAATAAAATCTGATTCGCATTTGAAGGTTATTCCCATTGTGGTACTTACCACTTCCAAGGCCGAAGAAGATATTCTCAAAACCTACGACTTGGGCGTTAGTTCTTTTATTACCAAACCGGTAACTTTCTCGGGCCTGGTAGATGCCATGCGCACCCTCAGCAAATATTGGTTTGAGATTGTAGAACTTCCAAAGATGTAAGAATGTACCTCATCTCCGGCCTCTTCTCCTCCAGGCGAAGGGGAGCCGGTTTGGTGGTTATTTTATTAAAACCCTTAGAGCTAAGGTAAACTATTTAGAAAGGATAATTTATCAGATAAAGTAACTTAAGTTCCTCGCCTTTAGGAGAGAGATTTAGGGTGAGGATTTTTAATACAGCCTTGTTCTAACTTACCCACGCAATTATTCTTTATCAACCCTATAATCAAAAAAACACCGAAACCACGATGGCCGATAAAATTCATGTATTATTGGTAGACGACGATGAAGATGATTTTATCATTACCCAGGATATTATACAGGATATTCCGGGCCGGCATTATTCTTTGGAATGGTCCCGTTCTTTTAACGAAGCTTTGAGCCTGATAAAAGAAAAAAAGCACGATGTATATTTGGTCGATTACCGCTTGGGGGCCGAAGATGGACTGGAACTGATTACCCAATCGATTGAGAGCGGTGCTGAAGCGCCCTTTATTTTACTTACCGGCCAAAGCGACCGCGAAACCGACGAAAAGGCTATGCGGGTCGGCGCCTCTGATTACCTCGTTAAAGGTACTTTCGACCAGTACGACCTGGAGCGCTCTATCCGGTACAGCATAGAACACGGTAAAAACCTGGCCGAAATCCGGAAACTGAACGCGGAGCTGGAAGAAAGGGTGGCCGCCCGTACCCGCGAACTGGGCGAAGCGGTGCAGAAACTCGAACACACGAACAAAACGCTTTACCAGGCCCAAGTCGAAATCCGGAAAGCTTTGCAGAAAGAAAAAGAGCTGCACGAGCTCAAATCAAGGTTTGTAACCATTGCCTCGCACGAATTCCGGACACCTTTAAGCACCGTGCTTTCCTCGGCCTCGCTTATTTCTAAATACAAAACCACCGACGACGACGACAAACGGCAGAAGCACGTAGAGCGCATTAAATCAGCGGTAAGTAACCTTACTTCTATTTTAAACGATTTCCTCTCGCTTAGCCGCATCGAAGAAGGTAAAATATACAATGTGCCCTCAGAGTTTGATTTGGTGGCCTTTGCCGGCGAAATAACCGAAGAAATGCAGAGCGTGGTAAAGCCCGGCCAGCAAATTTATTATCAGCACACCGGCGAACTGGCTACGGTAAACCTCGATAAAAAATTATTAAAGAATATTTTATTAAATTTATTGTCGAACGCGAGCAAATATTCCGCCGAAGGCAAAGACATTTATTTTAATACCCGTTTAACGCCCGAAGCGCTAATCCTTACGGTGCAAGACCAGGGCATTGGTATTCCGGATGCCGATAAAACCCATTTGTTTACGCCTTTTTTCCGGGCGCAAAACGTTACCAATATTCAGGGAACCGGTTTAGGTCTGAATATTGTAAAAAGATACGTTGATATAATGCAGGGTACCCTCACGTATAATAGTGAACTAAACCAGGGCACTACCTTTACCATCACCATTCCGCAAGCTGCTTAACCTATGAAAAAGATACTGCTGATAGAAGATAACCAGGAAATTCGCGAAAATATTGCCGAGATTTTAATGCTGGCCAATTACAACGTACTCGAAGCCGAAAATGGCAAAGTAGGCGTAGAATTAGCTAAAAACGAAATCCCGGATTTAATTATTTGCGATATCATGATGCCGCAGCTGGATGGCTATGGGGTGCTGCACATGTTAAGTAAAAACCCGGCCACATCGGGCATACCATTTATTTTCTTAACAGCTAAATCTGAGAAAGAAGATTTTCGGAAAGGCATGAACCTGGGTGCCGACGATTATTTGATTAAGCCATTCGATGATCTGGAGTTGCTGGATGCCATTGAAATGCGCCTGAAGAAAAGCGAAATCTTAAAAGCTGATTTTCAGAAGAATGTAACCGGACTGAACGATTTTATCCAGGAAGCCCGCGGCCTGGAAGACTTGAATAAACTACTCGCCGACGAACGCAAAGTAACGTTAATCCGCAAGAAACAACCGCTTTTTTCGGAAGGCAATTACCCCAACTCGTTGTTTTTTCTTAACTCCGGTAAAGTTAAAACTTACAAAACCAACGCCGAAGGCCGCGAATACATTACCAGTTTGTACAAAGCCGGCGATTTTATTGGCTACCTCGATTTGTTAGAAGACAAGCCTTACCGCGAATCGGCGATGGCCTTGGAAGACTCCGAAGTTTGCCTGATTCCGAAAGAAGATTTTTTTGCACTGCTCTACAACAACCGCGACGTTGCAAATAAATTTATTAGAATATTATCGGATAACCTCGCTGAAAAAGAAGAACGGTTATTAAAGCTGGCCTATAATTCGGTGCGCAAACGCGTAGCCGAATCGCTGTTGTTGGTGGAAAAGCAGTACCAGCAGGACAAAGGCCAGAATTTTCAGGTTACTATTTCGCGCGAAGATTTAGCCAATATTGTGGGCGCTTCCAAAGAAACCGTTATCCGCACCCTCGCCGATTTTAAAGACGAAAAATTGATTGATATTAACGGTGGTAAAATTATTATTCTGAACTCGGAAAAGTTGGCGCGGTTACGGAATTAAAATATTGGTGCTAAAATATTTCAAGCCTTCTCACGCATCTGCTTGTAAACCCTAATGGCCATCAACAACAACACAATCAAAGCCGCCAAGCCCAGCAAACCGTAAACCATGCCTAAGGCGTTTTTTAAGATTACTAAAAATACAATCGCAAACAAGAAAATAGTGGCTACTTCGTTCCAGACCCGCAGTTGCGTAGACGACCAGGTAATTACGTTTTTTTGCTGTTGCTTAAATAAGCGGTGGCAGTAGAAATGGTAGCCGTACAAGCCAATTACAAAGGCTAATTTTAAGTGCAGCCAGGTGGGCGTAGCGCCGTACAGGTACCACATAGTGGGGCCAAAGATAAAGGTAAGTACCGCCGAGGGCCAGGTAATACCGTACCACAGCCGCCGCTGCATTAATTTAAATTGGTTCTGTAGAATCGATTTTTCGGGCTCGGGTTTGTCCTGGGCTTCGGTAAAATAAATGAACAGCCGGGGCATGTAAAACAAGCCGGCAAACCAGGTAACCACAAAAATAATGTGCAGGGCTTTTAGGTATAAGTATGACATACGTTAAAGTCTTCCTGCAATATTACTCATCTAAAGGCAATCTGGTTCTTTTTGCGCAGCATTTCTGGTTTTAAATTGATAAACATCCCCGCAAATAGTGATGTAAATCATCTTTCGGCAGCGGCAATCTCCCGAAATTTGTAAGGAATATTAACAACTATGCAAAACCAGTTTAAAGTCCTGACCTTATCTTACAAGCAAGCCCCTATTGCCGTGCGGGAATCTGTTTCTTTAAACGAAAGTGCCGGTCGGAGTTTATTAGAAAAAATAAAAGAATATACCCCGGTGCGCGAAGCCTTGGTGCTCTCTACCTGCAACCGTACCGAAATTTATTATACCGCCGAAGCTTCTTTGGAGCAGGAGTTAATTAAATTATTAGCTATCGAAAAAGGCTTTATAGCGATTAAGAATATTCAGCCGTACTTCCGGCACATAACCGATGGCAACTTGGCGGTGCAGCATTTATTTAGGGTAACCCTGGGCCTGGAGTCGCAGGTAGCCGGCGATATGCAAATCATGAACCAGGTAAAAAACGCTTACCAAATGGCTACTGATGCTGGTATGGCTGGTCCGTTTTTACACCGCTTGCTGCATACCATTTTCTTCGCCAATAAGCGCGTAGCCAACGAAACAGCTTTCCGCGACGGGGCTGCTTCGGTAGCTTATGCCACCGTAGAATTAGTAGAAGAGCTTTCCCGGAATGTAACGAACCCGCGGGTACTCATGATTGGCTTAGGCGATATTGGCGCTACCGTAGCCCGCAACTTTGTAAAATCAGCCTTAAAAAATATTGTAATTACCAACCGTACTTATACCAAAGCCCAGGCCCTGGCGCAAGAATGTAACCAAACCGCTGTGCCTTATGAGCAGGTCTGGGACGAAATAAAAATAGCCGATGTGGTTATCTCGTCGGTACCCGGCGATTGCTTTTATATTGATGGAGCTACAGTAGCCAAATTTGGTGGTAACGCACCAAAGCATTTTATTGATTTATCGATGCCCCGCAGCATTGATAACAACATTCAAAATTTACCCGGCGCTACCGTTCACAACATCGATGGCATCCGGAATCGCGCCACCGAGGCCTTAACCAAGCGTTTAGCCGCTGTGCCCCAGGTAGAACAAATTATAGCTGAAGCCATGGCGGAGTTTAGCGCCTGGACAAAAGAAATGGCCATCTCACCGGCGGTGCAGCAGTTTAAAAATACTCTAGAAGAAATCCGGCAAAAAGAAATGGCCCGTTACTTAAAAAATTTAGGCGAAGCCGAAAGAGGAATTCTGGAAGAAGTAACAAAGAATATTCTGCAAAAAATTGTAAAACTGCCCGTTTTGGAGTTAAAAGCAGCCTGCCAGCGCGGCGAATCCGAAGAATTATTAGCGGGTTTAAATGCTTTATTCAACCTCGAAAAGCAAACTGCGTAATACGTTAAAGTTTAGTTCTGATAAAAAGCCCCACTTCTATGGTTAGGAGTGGGGCTTTGGTTTTTATGTATTTGCAGGTATGTATTGCGTTGTGCGTAGAGTTAGCGAAGCGCTCTACGCACCTTGAGGAATGCCAATCTTAGATTGGTGTAATTAAATAATTAAAAGTACTTACCAACTCCATTAGCCGCTGCTATAAATCTGGTAAGATTCAAGAATATTTGATTTTAAAACTACAGCCTTAACCTTTATTGCAAAGGCTATAGAATATGATTGAAGTGAATAGTTTGTGGCTTTATTTATTATCACGCCAATCAGAGATTGGCATTCCTATAAATGCATAGAGCGCTTCGCTAACTCTACGCATAACTGGGGAATATATTGCGTTGTGCTAACTCTACGCATAACTAACAGCTTCGCAAAAAGACTGAATTGGTTATATCTCAATTTTGATGGAGCTTTAAAACCAATTTGTAATTACTTACAACTTATTACTTAATACTTTCCACTTGCTTAAATAGCTTTACTAAACACCTGCTGACCAACGGTGGCTTGCGTTTGATGACGGCGGTCGAAGACCATACAAATATTACGTACAAAGGCTTTACCCAAAGTTGTTACCGTTAAACCATCCGGGTGCAGGTGCAATAAGCCTTCGGTTTCCATGGTGTGCAGGGTTACCCAGGCATCTGGGGTTAAAGTAGCCCGAAGCGCATCGGTAAAAGAGGTTTCGCCTTTGCAGGCAATGTCCAGAATGGTTTCCTTTATAAGTAAATCATCCTCGGTTAAGAAGTGGCCTTTTAAAATAGCCAGTTCGCCGGTTTGGATGTTCAGGTTATAGTCTTCTACTTTTTTCTGATTTTGCAGATAAGCGTATTTGGCATCGCTGATAGATGAGGTGCCCAGGCCAATGAGTAAATCGGTGTGGCAGGTGGTGTAGCCCATAAAGTTGCGGTGCAGGGTTTTGTTTTGCATGGCCTCGTACAAGGCGTCGTTGGGCAGGGCAAAATGGTCCATGCCAATATCAGTGTAACCCAAGGCTTTTAGTTTTTCCAGACCCAATTCGTACAAAGCTCTTTTCAGGTGGTGGTCGGGCAAATCTTTTTCGGTGTAGCTGCGCTGCCCGGGTTTAAGCCAGGGCACGTGGGCGTAAGAATAAAAGGCAATGCGGTCGGGCCGCAGCAAAGCTACTTTATTAATGGTATCGCCTACGCTTTGTAAAGTTTGGTAAGGCAAACCGTAAATTAAATCGTAATTAACCGAGTCGTAACCAATTTCGCGGGCCTCGCGGGTGGCTCTTTCTACGTTGGCGTAAGGCTGCAAACGGTTTATGGTGCGTTGTACTTTCTCATCGAAATCCTGAATGCCGTAGCTTACCCGCCGGAAACCCAAATTATATAAAGTTTGCAGGTGGGCACGGGTGGTGTTGTTGGGGTGACCTTCAAAACTAAATTCCCGCTCCGGGTGAATTTCGGCGTTGGCAAATATACCTTCCAATAATAATTGTAAGTTTTCGGGGCTGAAAAAAGTAGGCGTGCCACCACCCAGGTGCAGTTCCCGGATAATGGGTTTCTCCGGAAAATGATTTAAATATTGTGTCCACTCCGCTAATAAAGATTTAATGTAACCAGCCTCTACACCGTGGTTTTTGGTAATGCGGGTATTGCAACCACAGTAGGTACACAGCACCTCGCAGAAGGGCAGGTGAATATACAAACTAATGCCTTTTTCCTGGTTCGATTCGGCGAACGTACGTTTTACCACATTAAACCATTGGTCTGCAGCCGGGCGGTCGGTATCCCAGTAAGGAACGGTGGGGTAACTGGTATACCGTGGCGCCGGCACGTTGTATTTCTGAATCAGGAGATCGTTGGCTAAATTCATTTTTCTTAAGCAGGACCGCAACTTACATTTGCCTTTTTAGCAGAAAAAAGAAAAAAGATAAACAGCAGCCAAGGTTTTATTTTCTTTTCAAAATTACCACTCAGCTTATTTTAAAGGTATGATAAACGTTAGGAGCAGAGATGATAAAAATCAAAACAAGAATAAAAATATTGCCGAAGATTGCTTCAGGATAAGCAATTATTAATATTTACACCAGTAACTAGGTAAGCCAATCGGGTTAAATGCTTAGGGTTAAATGCGTAATTTTGATTTTTATCGTTTAATTAATTGATTTACAGGTTATTTAATATTACCTTCATTAAAGTTTGCCTTTGGGCAAGCAACTGATCCTTTTATTATCCTTCTAATGAATTTAGGCGATAACATAGTACTTAAAGATATTGCCTTATTCAGCCAGTCAGAAGCCGAAGAAGCGGCTATGGTAATGCGGTATTTTTACAATAAAGAAAAATCTTCGGTGAAGAAAACAGTTTACCAGAATTGCCTGGATAAACTAGAAGAACACTTGCTGCTGGCCTATACTGTTAAAAGCCAAACGGCGGCGGAGGCCTTAAACCGTACCAAAGAATAAAATTTAAATTCTCTTATCCGGTTAAAAAACAAGGGCCGCAAAAGTATATTTACTTTTGCGGCCCTTGCGGTTGTAAGTACTTTAGGTTAAAGTTTGTTTCGGCTTAAAATTAACTTTATTGCGCATCCGGAATAAAATCCAGCGAAACAGAGTTTACGCAATGGCGGGTATTTTTAGGCGTAAAGCGTTCGCCTTCAAACACGTGCCCCAAATGACCACCACAATTGGCGCAAATAATTTCTATGCGTTGTCCGTCGGCATCTGGTACCCGTTTTACCGCGCCCTCAATTTCATCGTCGAAGCTGGGCCAGCCGCAGTGCGAATCAAACTTATCGGCCGAGTGGTAAAGTGGCGCATTGCACTGCCGGCAAACGTAAGTACCGGGCTGCTTGTGGTTGTAAAATTTGCCGGTATACGGAAACTCCGTGCCTTTGCGTAAAATAACCCTTTCCTCTTCGGGGGTTAACTGGTTATATTTCGTTTCTTCAGAACTAATCATAATATATTGGGTTAGCGCAAACCGTTAAATAAAATATGCCGGGCTGCGGTTGTTTTGGTACGTATAAGTAACAAATTTAATTATAAAACGAAATTCTAACAACAACAGTTCGGATTTAGCCCAAGGCTTAAAAAACCAAAATGCACATGTAGTTACTACTTTATAGTGGTTACAAATCGAAATATTTAGAGCAAATTAAAAAGAGGCAGTATTTTGGCCGCTTAGTTTTGTAAATTTGCGTTAAAGCTAGCAGCGCAAAAATCAGGTTCGGCCAACATAAACTAGCCACCGTTGGGCTGCAATTCCAAAAGTCTCCAGAAAAGTTAATGGCCGTAGCAGAACCGGGTAATTTTTTTAAGCAAAAACGCAGTGCTTCCGAAATTAAAGCCGAGATTTTACCTCAATATTTTAAGTGGTGGGTTGCCAACGCAGCTAATCTTCCCGCAGCGGTTCCGGAAAAAGTAATTTACCTCGATTTACAAGCTGGCACGGGTTATAGCCCCGAAGAACAACCAGCCGCCCCGGTTTTACTTTTGCAGCAAATCGCCGAAGATATTTCTACAGAAGATAACCCCTATCATTTGGTGCAAACGTATTTCTACGATGGCAACGAAGCAAATGTAAATAAGCTTCAGGAAAATGTGCTGGCCTTGCCTTTTTACCCAAATTTAGTTAAGTCGCCTAGTATAAGTTCAGAGCCCGAAACAGCTGAAATCTTGCTGCCAGAGGTAAAAGCATATCCGACGCTTATTGCTCTTGATTCTCTTACCGGGAGCTTTGCTACCCAAGTGTTGACTTCAACCTTGCCTGGCGCTAACGCCGATTTTTTTATGGTGATTAGTTACAACAAAATGCGGCAGGCATTATTAGCCGCAAAACCAGATAGCGGGCTGGAATTACTTTTTAAAGATACCCTACCGCAAATCCGGGAGAACGACCAACGGGAAAAAAGCACTAAAAAACGGGAGCAGCAACTGGTGCTGGCCTGGGCAGCGGCTTTTAAAAAGCATGGCTACTTTACTTTTAGGTTTAAAATTAATCTGCCGGGTAAAGACCAAACCAGCCATTATTTATTCTTGGCTACCCCCAATAAGGCTGGTTATTTAGCCCTGAAGGAAATAATGTACCCGTACAGCGTATTGCAGGAAGATGGGGTGCCTTTATATATCTCGGACCAGAAAGAACAACCACCCTTGCTACCCGGCTTCTTTCGGCTGATAAGCGAATATGGCCAGGAAAATTTAACGAACGAATTAGCGCAGCAGAAAAGTTTGTTTCATTATAAAACGGTGCAGGCTATTTACGAAGAACACAGTGTGGGTACGCCCTACATTAAAATTAACTATCTAAAAGCTTTAACCCAGTTAAAAGAAGCAGGCATCCTGAATTTGGTAGACCAAAATAACAAACAGGTAAAAACGATTACCGATACAACGGTAGTTTTTTATAAATTACACGGCCAGAAGTAAACCGGCCCAATATTTTCTTGGGAGTAGGGCTTAAATTGAGTTTTAAAGCCGATGCCAAACTGTTTATTCAAATAAGGCAGGCAATTTCTCATTGCACCAGAAAGTTCTTTTAATATTAATACTTACGGCTTGTCTGGGCTTTGCCAGGTTAGTGGTATAAATTACCGGCCAAATAAAGTAGTAAGTGTTCGTGATTGCTTTAACTAAAATATCAATTAAATATATTTTTAATGGCAGAAAAAGAGTTTGCGCAGCACGTAGCAATAGTAACGGGAGCCGGTCAGGGTATTGGTTTTGAAATTTGCCGGCAACTGGCCAAACAAGGCGCCGCCGTAGTCCTGAACGATCTGGATGTTGATTTAACGGCCCAGGCCGCTGCTAAAATTAACCAGGAGGCACCCGGCCAATGTTTTGGCTTGGCCGGCAATGCCGCCGACGTAAATTTTGTGCAGCAACTGGTAGCAACGGCTGTTGACCGCTTTGGTAAACTTACCCTGGCCATTGCCAATGCCGGTATAACTTTATTTAACGATTTTTTAACGTACTCGCCGGAAGCTTTGCGCCAGGTATTGGATCTGAATATGGGGGGCAGTTTTTTTCTGGCCCAGGCAGCTGCCCGGCAAATAATTACCCAAAACAGCGGGGGCAGTATTTTGTTTATGTCGTCGGTTACGGGGCACCAGGCCCACAAACAATTGGCCGCATACGCCATGACCAAAGCGGCCCTTGAAATGCTGGCTAAAAACCTGGTTATTGAATTATCGCCGTACCAGATTACGGTAAATGCCGTTGCGCCAGGGGCCACATTAACCGAACGTACGGCCCTGGATACGCATTATGCCGAAACCTGGGCTGGCTTAACGCCCATGGGCCGGCCGGCTTACCCGCAGGATATTGCGCAGGCTGCTTTGTTTCTGGTTTCGGATAAGGCCCGGCACATTACCGGCCAGACCTTGGTAATCGATGGCGGCTGGTCGGCTATTAGCCCTTCGCCATTTTAATAAAATTATTGGGGATCGATAGCGGCTACCCTACTTGTATAAAAAGAAAATCCGGCAGTGCTAAACTGCCGGATTTGCCTGATAATTCGCCACCCGAAATAATAAAATTGGGGCTAAGAACTTTATAAAATATCGTCTCTTTTGTCTTCGGTAACGGTTAGCAGCACCACTTCAATATTGCGCTGCGATTTTTCCAGAACTTTAAAGTCATATTCGTTGAAAACCGCCGTTTCGCCAATCTCCGGAATGGTGCCGTAAATAACGTTAATTAAACCGCCCACCGTTTCGTAGTCTTCGCCTTCGGGTAAAGGGTACGGCAGAAAATCATTAACATCCAGAATAGAAGCCGAGGTATTCACTTTATACTCAAAGTCGCTGATTTTTTCTACTACCGGCACTTCTTCATCGTACTCATCCTGAATTTCGCCTACTAACTCTTCCATGATATCTTCCATGGTAACAATACCCGACACGCCGCCAAACTCATCCGACACAATGGCCATGTGAATGTGACTGCGCTGGAAATGTTGTAATAAGCGGTTAATCTTTTTGGTTTCGGGTACAAAATAGGCCGGCCGGATAAGTTGTTCCAAAACAATGGGCTCGCCCCGACGAATTACAATAAGCAAATCCTTTACATACAGAATACCCACAATATTATCGATGGTTTCTTTGTAAATAGGTATGCGGGAATAGCCCTCATTAAACACCATGTCTAGGATTTTATCTTCCGAGGCTTCTATGTCCAGGGCGGCTAGCTTGGTACGGGGCACCATAATTTGCTTTACCATGCGGTCATTAAATTCAAACACGTTCTCAATAAGTTCGTGCTGCGAGTCTTGCATGGCGCCGCTTTCTTTACTTTGCTCAAAAATAAGGCGCAATTCTTCGGAACTGTGTACTTCGGCCCCGTGCATAGGCGTAATACCAATGGCCCTTAAAATTAAATTAGAAAAGCCGTTTAAAAGCCAGATGGCCGGCCAGGAAATAAAGTAAAAAAAACGGAGCGGTAAAGACAACGCCAGGCTGGTTGCCTCGGGCCGCTGTATGGCCAAAGATTTAGGCGCTAATTCGCCGAATACTATATGCAGAATAGTTATGACGGCAAAAGAAATAGGTAAAGCAATTTTATGCGCCAGGGCCTCGTCGCCGGCAAAACCCGAGGCATGCATAATATTTATAATTATTTCCGACACTACGCTTTCGCCAATCCAGCCTAAACCTAAACTGGCCAGCGTTATGCCCAATTGCGTAGCCGACAAATAAGCATCCAGGTTGTTAATCATGGTTAGAGCCACCTTGGCCAGCGGGCTGCCGGCCTGGGCGCGGAGTTCAATCTGAGAGGCCCGCACTTTTACAATCGCAAATTCAGCGGCCACAAATAAACCATTCAGAAGTACCAGAAGAATGGTTAATAGTATGTTTAAGATCATAGTTAGCGCTTACAATCGCAGGTAAGCATCGTGTAATTATCCCCAAAGATAAAAGTAAGGCAATATAAAAAAACAAAAGCAGGTAAGTTTTATGGGTTTTGCCTTTGGGTATAGTATATGGAAAAATTAAAAATAAGTTATAAAAAGATGTTTCGTTCTGTAATAAAGGCACAAATTATTTGTCTGCCTAACCTGTAAACCAAATTTTAAGATTTCTTGAAACTAAAAATAGTAATTTTGTACCCGATAAATAAGCATTAATACCCGTACGGGAAAAATATAAAATGAGATTATTAAAAATATTCGGCCTGATTATAAGTTTAGCCTTTTGCTACCGCCCTGGTGTGGCGCAGGTACTGCAACCAGCCCGCTGGACTTACGATGTAAGTAGTGCCCAGGCTAAAGTAGGCGAGGAGGTAGACCTTATCTTTAATGTAACCATTCAGAACGACTGGTATTTATATTCGTCGGATTTTGATCCGGATTTGGGGCCAACCGTAACTACTTTTACTTTCCGGCCGCATCCTTCTTACGCTTTGGTGGGCAAAATAAAACCGGTTAATCCTAAAAAGAAATATTCTGATATTTTTAAAGGGGAGTACACCTATTTTGTAAAGAATGCGCAGTTCCGGCAGAAAATAAAAGTACTGAGCCCGGATTTACTTGTGCAGGGTTCTTACGAATATCAGGTCTGTACCGATGTTGATGGCAAATGCATTCCGTTTGAAGACGATTTTACCTTTAACCAGATTAAAGTAAGCGGCACTACGGCAGCTCCGGCTACGCCCGAAAAAGCACCCACTGCTGCCGATGCGCTCGCGTCTAAACCGGCAACTTATGACTCCGATAAAAATACGGGCTTATTAACCGACGACCCGCAATATCAGAATTTAATTGCCGAGGTAGATTCCGCCCGCGCCGACTCTTCCCGGCTGGCACAATCGTTGGCTACAACCTTACCCGATACCAGTGCGCCGCTAGCTGTAAATACCACTTCTTTATCGCCGGCCGGTAATATGGGAGCTACTGATACCAGTTTGCGTAGCTTTGTTTTGCTGGCATTTATTACCGGCTTACTGGCTTTGCTTACGCCCTGCGTATTCCCGATGGTGCCCATGACGGTAACTTTTTTTACCGGCAACAGTTCTAACCGGGCGCAATCCATTTTAAAGGCCTTTGTTTACGGCGTATCTATTGTGGTTATTTATACGCTTATTGGTACGCTGTTCTCTAAACTGGCCGGACCCGAAGCTGCCAATTTTATATCTACACACTGGCTGCCCAATATTTTATTCTTTCTGATTTTTCTTTTATTCGGCATGTCGTTCTTGGGTATGTTTGAGATTACGCTGCCCAGTTCTTTGGTAAATAAAGCCGATGCCCAGGCCGACAAAGGCGGCTGGTACGGCGTATTTTTTATGGCTTTTACCTTGGTGCTGGTATCGTTTTCGTGCACTGGACCATTGGTAGGCAGTATTCTGGTATCCTCGGCTGGCGGCGAAACCTTAAAACCCATTGCGGGTATGCTGGCCTATTCTACTGCTTTTGCTTTGCCGTTTACGTTGTTTGCAGCCTTTCCGTCGTGGCTTAAAAGTTTACCCCGTTCGGGTGGGTGGCTCAACAGCATTAAGGTTTGCCTTGGTTTTATTGAGTTAGCGCTGGCATTAAAATTCCTGAGTATGGCCGACCAGGCGTACCACTGGGGCATTCTGGACCGGGACGTGTTTATCGCCCTCTGGATTGTAATATTTACCTTGCTGGGGTTTTATTTACTGGGTAAACTTAAATTCTCCCACGACTCCGACCTGAAATTTATTAGTGTGCCCCGCATTATACTGGCCATACTGGTATTTTCTTTCGTGGTTTATATGGTGCCTGGTTTGTTTGGCGCTCCTTTAAAAAGTTTAGCGGGATATTTGCCGCCGCAATCGTCGCATGATTTTGATTTGGGTGCTCTTATGCAGCAAAACAGCCGCGGGGGAGCGGCCATTGCGCCTGCCAATGACCTTTGTGAAGAACCCAAGTACGCCAATTACCTGAAGCTGCCCCACGGTCTTACCGGTTACTTCGATTTAGAGCAGGCCAAGCGTTGTGCTGTAGCCCAGAACAAACCAATATTTATTGATTTTACCGGTCATGCCTGCGTTAACTGCCGCGAAATGGAAGCCAATGTGTGGTCGGACCCGGAAGTGCTGCGGCGCTTGCAAAACGATTATGTAATAGTGGCTTTGTACGTGGATGATAAAGCCGAATTACCGAAAGAAGAGTGGTACGTATCTGCTTACGACAAAAAAGAAAAGCGTACCTTAGGTAAGAAAAACGCCGACTACCAGATTACCCGTTTCCAGAATAATGCCCAACCTTTTTACGTATTAATGGACCCGGCTACCGAAAAACCATTGATGGCACCTACGGCTTATAACCTGGATGTAACGGCTTTTATAAAATTTTTAGATGCCGGTAAAGCGCAGTTTAAGAAAGAACAAGCACCGCAATAAAAATTAATTTGCTTGTGATGCACCTGTAAAGAACAAACCTATGAAATACGTCTTTTTCTTTTATAGCTTTTTAATCGGTTTGGTGGCTGTAGCGCAGGTGAAGAATACCGTACCAGCCAAATCCCGTACCGATAATAAAAATAAAATGACGCTGGTGATTCACGGTGGGGCCGGTACCATTACGCGCCAAAGCATGACTCCTGAAAAGGAAAAAGCGTATAAAGCGGTGCTGAACGAGGCATTGCAAGTGGGTTATGCTGTGCTTAAAAAAGGCGGTACCAGCCTCGATGCCGTGGTGGCTACCATCCAGGTTATGGAAGATTCGCCGTTGTTTAATGCCGGGAAAGGTGCCGTGTTTACCAGCGAAGGCAAAAACGAAATGGATGCAGCCATTATGGATGGGGCAACTTTAAAAGCCGGCGCGGTGGCCAGTGTTACTACCATTCGCAACCCCGTTACGGCGGCGCGGGCTGTAATGGAAAAATCGGAACACGTGCTGCTGATTGGGCCGGGAGCCGAAAAATTTGCGAAAGAAAAAGGCCTGCCGCTGGTTGACCCCAGTTACTTTTATACCGAACCCCGCTTTCAGCAACTCGAGAAAATACGTAATACCGAAAAAAACAAGCTGGACCACGAAGGCGGCAAAGGCGCTTTAAATGTTAAATCAAACACTCCTGACGAGGCTTTAGCCGATTTAATTTACACCGAAGGAAAAAAGTTTGGTACTGTGGGTGCGGTGGCATTAGACCAGTTTGGCAATTTGGCGGCGGCTACCTCTACGGGCGGTATGACGAATAAACGCTACGGGCGCGTAGGCGATGCGCCCATTATTGGGGCCGGTACTTACGCCGATAATAATACTTGTGCCGTTTCGGCCACCGGCCACGGCGAATATTTTATTCGGTCGGTGGTGGCCCACGATATTGCTGCTTTAATGGAATACAAAGGCTTATCGGTTAAAAATGCCGCCGAAGAAGTTGTTATGAAAAAACTGGTGCAACGCGGTGGCGAAGGCGGCGTTATTGCCCTAGACCGGAACGGTAATTTTGCCATGCCATTTAACTCAGCGGGTATGTACCGGGGCTATATAAAAGCCGATGGCAAAAGTGAAGTGCTCATCTACAAATAAGGCAGTTACAACCAGATTTATCGAACGATTTGTTTACAATAATCAAATTTGTACGTAAATTGCCATAAGAGCCCGAATAAACTTTAAACCAGATAAAAACCGAATGGAAAGCCCATTAGCCGTTGCCAATTATTTTATCACCAAATCTTTGGATACTGGCCAGCTTTTAACAAACATGAAGCTGGTTAAACTGGTGTACCTGGCACATGGCTGGCATTTAGGTTTAACGAACCAACCCCTGATTAGCGAAGGAACCGAAGCCTGGAAATACGGGCCGGTAGTGCCATCGGTGTACGATAGTTTTAAAAACTACCAGGGCAACCCCATTACTCAACTGGCGCACACGGTTACACCTACCGGGCAAATTTCTTATTTCCCGTTATCCGACCCTAAATTAACCGAGTTTTTAGACCGTATCTGGGATGTTTATAAACGGTACAGCGCCGTAGAACTTTCGGCTTTAACCCACCAGGATAACTCGCCGTGGTACGAAACCTGGCACCAGCACGGCGGCAAAGAAAACCGCGGCGTAATAATACCCAACGAACGTATCGAAAGCCACTACAAGCAACTGGCCGAAAATAATTTAAAGGCGCATGCAGCCGCCTAGTTTCCCGAACCTCGCTGCCATACAACCCCAGCCGCTTCCTTCTGACCCCGCTGCCCTGCGGCAAGGAGAAAAGGAGGACGATTGGTTTGCGCAGGATAAACGGAAACAAGCCCATTTTCGGGAGCAGCGCGCCAAAAGTGTTATTCATTATTTAATTCTGAGCATTATATTTTTAATCGGTTTTTGTTTGGCCGGAGCTTTACTGGTGCGGGCCCTGCACCTGGTTTTACCCGAAAGATGGATTTGGCTTACCGCCAAGCAAATTGATGTGATTGATGATCTAGGCAAGCTGGCCATTACCGGGGCCTTGGGTGGTTTAATAACCCGTTACCTGAATAAAAACGCCGAAGAATAATTTTTAACTAACCTATCTACGGGTACCTAAGCCTGAGGTACCCGGCACTGGTTGCCGCAATTGTAATATTCTCTATTTTAATAGCGCCAGCAAAATCCTGCGCATAAAACTTTAACCTGGTTTAAATATCCATCGAACCGGTCAGGTTGGTATTTTCTGGTGGTGGCCAGATGTTTAGGTAAGAATATTTGTTTTAAATATTAGTACTTTAAAATATTATAATTTGGTTTTTTGAACCTTTCTGGTAAAATGAATATTTATAAGTGTTAAAAACGAACAGATTAGCGGATTGGATCGGTAAAGAGTACCAAAAATAAAAATGCTTAAATATTTAGGCGATTACCGATAAACTGCTATTTTTGGGCAAAGTTTCTACAAAAAAGACAAATCTTAATCTAAGTTTCTGCAATTCTGAATATGCGCTACAAATTTACTACGCTGCTGTTGTTGTTTATGCTGTTTAGTTGGGTAAGCCGGGCCCAAACGGGTATCCAAACCCGCTTAGCCTATACTTATCAGGATAAATTTGAATTTTCGGATGAATGGCAATATTTGTCGACGGATATTTATTTGTTTAACGGTAGCAAATTTACCCGCGTGGTAAATGAGTTAGAAACCGGGGCCGGCCGCGATAAAAAGAACTACCGCAACAACTTAGAATATTTGTTTATATCGGCGCAACTCAAAAATATTAAAGTATTTGGCAACGATAACGTTATTTACCCGCTTTATAACTTTACCGTTAATACCGATAAAAAAGAGTACACCACCCAAATTAGCGATAATATTGAGGTAATCCGGATTATTGACAAATTGCCGGTTTCCGACGAAAGCAAAAATATTGATGCTACCATTTCGGCTAAGGCTATTACCACCGACGAGAGCGGCGAAATGTTTAATATTGTATCGTCGCAGTTGTTAAATATTTCCAAGCTGACCAATCCGACCGGGGCATTAATGTCGTTGGTGGGTGAGTTTGGCAATTTGCTGGGCAGCACTTCTAAAAAGAAAGAATACCGCTTTAGCTCCACCATCCGGCTGTACGAAGGGCAAAATTTTGATACCCGTTTGCACTCGGCGCGTATTTATATGCTGGTACCGCCCGATGCCAAGGCGCCTACCTTGCGTATGGCCCGCTTTGCCGAATATTTGGGCAGCGGCGTATCTGGCCTGGATCGCAAAAAAATTGAAGAGTTGGTTAATTACAAAGAATATCCTTTTCTGGTAATCGCCAATTACAAATCGTTGTACAAAACCGATGTTTTAAGCGGAAACGAAATTACCACCGAATCGATTGAAAAACGCAAACTCAAAATAAACAACGCCCACGATGCCGGCCTGGTAAAAGACGAAACGTACAAGCAGGAAATGTATTACATTGAGTACCTGCGAAGCTTTGCCGAGCTAAAGCAAAACCTGAATAATTACAACCTCAACTACAAAAACAATGTGTCGGAGGCTAACTCTAAAACGTTATTTTCGATAATACAAAGTTACCGCACGCTTAAAAACACCCAACGGCAGCGCGAAAAAGAATTTGCCAAAAACAGTACTTTCCAGACGGTATTTAAGCCCGAGTACCAAGCCATTGCTGCCAGCGCCGATTTGTACCTGGAAGGCGACCACAACCTGAAAAACAGCAAAGAATTGGTGCTGACCTTACTGGAACTGGATACTGAAATCAAAAATAATCCCAATGCGGCGAAGCGCGAAGCTTACCTGGCCAAATTAAATGCGGTAGAATTGCCCGGAAAAGACTTTCTGGCCGCTACTATTGAAGGCGAAGCCATTACCCGGTATATTAAACTGCTCGAAGATTTACAGTACAAAGAGCTTTTTGAAAAAGATGTAAACAAATTAGCTCTGTTACCCGCCACCGACGAGAACCTGGCTTTCCGGAACAGTTTATTAGAAAGAGCCAGCGCTACCAAATGTGTAAGTTGCCGCGACCAGGTAAAAGTAGCCGTACTGGCTTTTAACAAACGTTACGAAGCCGCCAAAGCCGAAGAAGCCGCCAAAAAGACCGAAGAATTGCGCCTGGTAGCCGACCAGAAAGTTATGGATTTTCTGAAGAAGAAATACTGCATTGAAAACAATATTGCCAGCACTTACCCCCAGAAAGACCAGATTCCTGCTTATATAGTCCGGTACAGCGAAAAAAATACAGAGTTGGGCAAACAAGCCGATGAACTGGGCAATTTATTGAAGGTCACGCCTAAAACCGATAAACTCCAGACCATTGTTGATTATAACAACCGTTTGGAAATGCTGATAAAACAAACGGAAGCGGGTTATACCGAAATCTGTACTGCCGAGAAAGCGCTTTGCGGTTGCCAGGGTAATTAACTAAATCTGACTTTTATAAGAGCAGAAAAGACTAAGTCCCTGTATAAAAGAAAAGCCCCGCCAGAATTTTCTGGCGGGGCTTTTCTTTGTATAAATAATTAAGCCAACTGGGCTTCCAGTTTTTGCGCTAAAGCATTTTTAGGCACGGCACCTACTTGCTTATCAACTACCTGGCCGTTTTTAAATACCAGTAAAGTTGGAATGCTGCGGATACCAAATTTAGCCGAAGTTTGCGGATTGGCGTCTACGTCTACTTTTCCAACCACTACGCGGCCTTCGTAATCGCCGGCCAGTTCTTCAACTACCGGACCTACCATGCGGCAAGGTCCGCACCACTCGGCCCAAAAGTCTACGAGTACGGGTTTATCAGAATTTATGATTTCTTCGAAATTAGAATCGGTTATTTCAATTGCTTTGTGTCCCATGACAATTAAATATAGTTAGTATAAAGTAAAAATTTAAAAATATTATACGTAGTATAATACGAAACAGGTCTCAAAAAGGTAGCCAAACTTTACGCTCTGCCAATATGGCCGGAAAACCAGGTGCTATTTGCTTTAGCCACCAGCCTACACTAGTTGATACCAAATAAAATAAATTCTGAAGAATATTACAACCTTAGTGGTTGTGCTGCACCAAGGTAATGGGCTGTTTGGTTCTTAAAATTTCTACCATACCCGATAAGTTTTGCTTATCGGCGGGTTCTTCGTCTTCTAAGTAATTATTCCAGTTATCTACTTTAAGTTGTTTGTTGCCCGCAAACTCGTTAGAAGTAAGTACATAGCTGCCTCTTTGCAGGTTTATACCCTGCAGTACCCGGTCGGCACCGGCACGGCCATAAATGGTAATGTACATGGTATCGGTAGGGCTTACAAAAGCCAGGCTAATGCCCGGCGACATAGCCGACTCCGAAAACGTAAACAGTTTTTTGGTGCGGTCGAAACTTAAATGCGGGTCAGTAGCCACTTTGGCTTCGCGTAAAGAATAAATTTTTAGTTTACCGGTCGCAATGGCGGCATCGGTTAGTTGTTTGCCTTCTTTATCTACAACTGAAAAAGCCAGGTACTGCCGTTTTAAGGTTTGGGCCAGTACCAGCGAGGCAGAAAGAACTCCTAATACCAAAGTTAAAAATGCATGCTTACGTGGTAATTTAAAATAATTTGCCATTGTGTTCTTTACTTTTTAAGCGTTTAATAATTTGAAGCCCGGTAGCCGGTTATAATAACTTGCCGGAGCAGTTATTATTATTCTTTTCTCCGCAATTTATTCATTGGCCTGGTACAGAAACTAAATCCAATACCGTAGAAAAGAACTAATTTCCGCACTTTCTCGGCCAAGTTAAATAATTGCCCGGGCAAGCAAGGCAAATTTAACAAAATCCTGGCCAAACAATGCTTCGTTTAACTAAATGTAGGAATATTCCTATATTAATTAGATAAGGGCACTGCTGGTTAAACCTAAGCTACAATTTATGCTATATTTTTATTAGGGGTGCGGGCAAGAAGTAATGCTATAATCTACCCAGGTAGTGTGTTCACTTATTAAATTGGTAGTGGCTGGTTAAGCAATAGCTTGCTAAAGACTAGCAGTAATATAACGGCGGGGAGGCCGGTTGCCAATATTCTTACCCGGAGTTTACCTGAATAATATTTAGCTTTTTTTCTGTTTTTTTGTTATCAAAAAAACTGTCACCGGGTTGTGTTACCAAAACGGGTGATTTTAGGCTTTCTTTTGCTAGGTAAATTAAGACCTTTTGGGTTGGTTATATATTACGGACCTAGAAGCACTAGCTATGGTTTTTCAAAGCTAAATCATTTGCTGGATTATAGGTGTGATGAACACCATTTTCAGGACTATACCTAAAAATGAGTATTGCAGCCTTTAAAAGAACCACCTACTTTTAAATGGTTAATAATCATTTAAATATAAGCTTTTATGCAAAAAATTACCAGTATTCTTTCTTTGTGCCTCCTGTTGGGAATTTTAAGTTCCGCTTCATGTGAAAAGGACCCTGAGCCCGAGCAAGACCCCAAGCAGCTAATTGTTGGCACCTGGCAACGGACAAGTATTGAATTTGCGAATAACGGAATCTGGCGCGAGGATAACGGTACCTGCCATTTGGATGATACCGAAGAATTTACCGCCGATGGTAAATGGATTTTTAAACCGGGTACGCAATTATGCTCTGGGCAAACTTTAAGCGGAACAAGCGGTACCTATCGTTTTGTTGAGGGCGATACAAAAATTATTTTTACTTACGCTCATACTAGTGGCGAATATACCAGAACCATAGATGTCCTGGATGACCAAAATATGATTCTTTCCCATGCGGTTGGTGATATAAACAACACCGAGGCTAGAATGACTTACATTAAAAGATAAGTAAACCCATTTGCTTTTGAGAATAGTCTTTTGCGCTAAGTGAAAAGGGATGAGAAAATTCGTGGGGCGCTTTGCATTTCTTTCACCTCGGTCTGTCCCCCGACGGACCAAAAATGCTGTTACTTTGTTTGTTTATCACATTCATGAAATGATTCTTTAATTACTAAACTAACGCTCTGGATACGGTTTAGTTAAGGCTTGTCTTTCGGTTTGTGAGGGCACAGACTGCGGCGGAGGTGGAGCGGTATATATGAGTAGAAATATTGGTAAGTTTTCAACTTGCACTAGTTACAAACTGGCTGTTAAAAAAGCCACAAATTACCGCTGCGCTCAAACTTGCGGCATGTGGGAGTTCAGGTTAATTATTATATAAGGATTTTAAATTTCGGGCTATTGCAATATCTTCAATTGAGCCAATCCTTATTTTAACAGGTTTTCCTCCAGAATTTTTAATCCAAATTCTAAATTCGCTTTGATATGAATGAAGAATCTTTTTATCAAATACACCCAATGCTCCATTTTGAGTATTAGGGTTAAAGTAATTCACTAAGCCATATTCAAAATCATAATTTTGTCTTTTTAATTCCTCTGTTACTCTGTCAATAAAAGTTGTGGGATCTTCTATAAGAATTATAGAATCTCCAAAATTTTGAAATCTAGGATCCAACTTATAAAAATTTTTTACTGTATCAGGTGTAACTGCAGTGCAGGAAAATATACTTCCACTTTCAGTATTGTTATAAGTTATCCGATAGGCGGAAGAAAGATGAATGTGTTCTTTGTTAAATTTAGAGAATTCAAATATTTTGCCATTCACATCTTTTAATTTAAACCAATCAACTTGTAAAATATCGATGGCACCTTCTAAATGGTCGAATCTCTCCTGATTTTCATCTTTTTTCTTGAATGCTTCAACGGTATTGAAAAACATCTCTCCAGTGTAAAAAAATAGCTCCATAAATTGGTGGTCACCAATCTTAAATAATTTAGAAACTAATTTTTCCATCAGTAAATCAACTTTAACTTAGCGCATTATTGCTTTTTAATTTTCTCTTTTGCCAATTCCGCAATTCCTAAAGAGCACATTAAACCGGTAAAGCTTATTCCCCGCTTTTTGGCTAAGGCCTTAAATTTTCCGCCGTGTCAGGTGAAAAACACCTGACACTTATTGGCAGCAACAAATTCTTACAACAATTTACAAGCCCCAATATTATTCTCCTTTACCTTAGCAATAAAGGTTTTCGGGTCGATGCGGTATTTGCGGGAGAACATTTCGATGTAGAGGCGCTCGGTGGCGTCGGTTAGCATGAGTTCTAACTTTTTCTGGCCGGGGGCGGCTAAAGCGGCTTCTTCTATGCGGTCGATGAGCAGGTCGTTCAGGGTCCGGATATCGATGTCCAGGCGCACGCCCTGGGCCAGTTTATCGGCCAGCGTATTTAGCGGCTGTATGTTAACAGGTTTTAACTCCCATGCCCGTTCTCGATCCAGAACCCCGCCGCGCCACGCGAATAATCGCCGGTGACGGTATTGACGCCCTGCCCCATCAGTTCGGTCACCAGCAGGCCGCGTCCCATGCCCTGGAGCATCGATTCGAAGTCGCCGGCGTTGGCCTCGACCTGCAGGTTGTGCACGCCGCCGGCGTTGGCGGTGGTCGCCAGGCCCAGCTTGCGCGCCGAGTAGCTGCCCAGGATGTAACGCTGCAACACGCCGCCCTTGACCAGCGGCGCCTCGCGCGTGGCCACGCCTTCGGAGTCGAACGAACTGGAGCGGAAGCCGCGCTGCAGGAACGGCAGTTCGTCGACGGCGAACCAGTCCGGGAACAGCTGCGTGCCGGCGGCGTCGACCAGGAAGCTGGCGCGGCGGTACAGCGCGCCGCCGGACACGGCGCCCAGCAGGTGGCCGACCAGCGAGCGCGCCATCTCCGAGGCGAACAGCACCGGATACTCGCCGGTGGCGATCTGGCGCGGTTCCAGGCGCGAGACGGCGCGCTGCGCCGCCTTGCGGCCGATGGTGGCGGCCGATTCCAGGTCGTCGGCCGACAGGCCGATGCTGTACCAGCCATCGCGCTGCATCGCGTCGCCACGACCGGCGATCAGCGCGCAGCCCAGGCTGTGCTGGGTGCCGCGCTCGCGACCGACGAAACCGTGCGAATTGGCGTACACGCCCAGGCTTTCGCCGGTGCCGACCGAGGCGCCGTCGGAATTCTCGATGCGCTTGTCCAGCTCGCGCCCGGCCTGTTCGCAGGCCAGCGCCAGGTCGATGGCGCGATCGGCGTCGATGACCCACGGGTGCCAGGTGTCGAACTCGCGCAGGTCGGTCGCCATCAGCGCCGCCTCGGCCAGCCCGGCCGCCGCATCGTCCTCGGTGTAGCGGGCGATGGCGCAGGCCTGCTCGACGGTGGCGGCCAGGCTGTCCTCGCGCAGGTCGGCGGTGCTGGCGCTGCCCTTGCGCTGGCCGAAATACACGGTCACGGCGATGCCGCGGTCGCGGGTGGACTCCACCGTTTCGACCTCGCCCATGCGCACGTTGACGCTGAGGCCCGATTCCTCGGTGCACGACACC